>JAEZSL010000052.1 GCA_023443925.1 Bacillota bacterium
ACCGGTTTTCATAGTGCTTCTTGCCGCATTTGATGCATATCCGAAACTGCGATACCTTTCATCAGGCAGTAATACCAAAGGTGACAAATCATTGCTGGGCCATTGGTCACCAATCATAAAAGATGCCCCTGTATGATTTAAAGAAAATGCCGGCTGCTTTACATCGCTTGTCACAAACAGAGTATTTAATATATCTTTTCCGTGATTAATAATATTCCCTGCAACTTTTGCCTTTACTGATACGGTTGCAACTTCTCCCTTTTTCAGTTCTCCATTCAATCGAATAAACAGAGTTTCCTGCCCAGTATCCTTGTCAACCATTCTTATGGTTTTATTAATAGTTACACCAGATGGAGCATTCTCCAGTACAATTGATTTAAGCAAGTGATTCTCTCCTGCAGATTGTCCTGAAACCGTGATTCCCAACGGAACCAGATCAATCAATATAGGATTCTTGATTGATGCAATGTCTTCATCATTGCTTGTAGTGTCATTTGTTACAGTCAGTTTGTATATTAAAATATCATCAATCTGTACCCCACTAGACATATCCACATTTTTATGAACCGAAAGAACAGGTGCCTTGCTTTGAACTACGGAAATATCGCACTGCGCATCTGCCTGGCTGGTATCCTGACCGGGATTTAATTTTCCATTAATATCCCATTTTCTGTATTTCATAGACACACTCGCATTATTACGGATAAATTTTATATCATTCTTATAGCTTCCGTCAGCAAGAATCGCCTCCTGACTGTCCAGCATTACCTTAACGGTAATAGACCCAGGTACAAAATTCTGACCCAGTACATAGTGATTCTTAGTCGATTCCTTTAATTCACTATCCCGATAGCTGATTTTAAATGATTTCACCTTACTACTGCTGACAGGCTTAATTTCACCAATCTCGCCATCTCCGGAAACACTTATGGTCTGCACCTCACCCACTTGGTTTCCATCAAAACCATAAAAGGTCACATCTGCAAAGATTGTTCCTGTATTGCCTTCCCTTAACTGGTTTACCTGCGAGGCTTTTTCTGGTTTAACAGAAAGAATGGTATACTTTTCATTACTGTAATCTTGTTCATCGAGGGTGTTTTTCCGTTTGTCAAGCATTGTCAGACCCTGATCAGTAACTTCATATTGATCATGTGGGATGGTATTAACAGCTTCCGGGGTAAGGGTATAGGTAACCGTCTGGCCTCCATTCCACCATAAATCTTTTATAGAAGCAGTCTGAGCGGTCTTTCCAAGAGTCACCCCAGTCTTCTGCTTTACGTTGATAAACTCGCAGGGCACAGGAATAATCCCTTTTTCAATGATTACGTTCCTTTTATATAATGTTCTTTTGTCATCCAGATTGATTACATATCCATCTGAATTTGAAGAAATAGAAACCTCTTCAAGCTCATAGATTCCTGGAAGCAGTTTAACTGTAGTTCCGTTTTCCCCATAAGGTACAGAAATAATATTTCCAACCTGTTCTCCATTTTTTGTAACCTTTATAAACGCATTCATGATTTCTGTCGGATTATCCAGACTATTTATATCCTTTTTAACCAGTTTTAATGGCAAAGCTTCCTGATTAAGAGCCGTAAATCGATATACCCCTGGGGCCTTTGTATTGTTTCCTGAGAGCACATATAACTCAAGGCCTGGTCTGGTCTCCCCGTTCTTCAATAAATCTGCCGTTATTGGCTGAATAGAGCCATTATCTCCTATAAAAGAGTCCATACGGAAATTATCAAACCCATTTTCCTTTACAGGCACTTCATATAAACCATAAGAATATCCGGCCTCCTGCTTCAGCCCTCGGAAAGAAAGCTCGCCCTGTGCATCTGTGGTTCCCTCCGTTACATAATTCCAGGTACTCCCATTCTCTTTTTTATAGAGTTCAAAGGTAATACCTTCTTTTACGCCTTCCGTTTTGCCGTCTCCGCTGTATTTGATAATCTGGAAATCAATGCCGCCCTGGTTCTCTACAGAAATCTCTGTAGTTTCTCCGGTTTTTACAGTCAATCCCTCTTCAGGAATTGCAGTTTCTGTAATTAGATATCCCAGAGGGGCATTTGTCTCCTTTACATAATAGGTACCAGGACTGGTTACCTTTGTTGAAAGTAGAATTTCATAAACGCCACTGGTTCCAATTTCCTTAAAATCACCCACACGCGTTCTCAGCCCGTTATCGGAATATAAACTGAATGCCGCACCCGTAAGATTATTTAAATGATCGGCTGCATCCACTTTTGTAATGCGGATTCTCGCTTTTGCATACTGATTTTCGACTTCTACGTTAACGGGTTCTTTCGTTGCGAAATTAGTGGCCGTATCTACCTTTATATATCCAGAAGGCAAAAGCGTACCATTCATCACTGCAGTTCCATCAGTTAACATCCAGTCGGGATTCTCCCGTTCCTTCACATAGTAGTCCCCCCCTTCTGGATTCTGCGCTAGCTTTGCTGTCCCCTCGGCAGTATAATAGCCATTCTCTACTTTTCTGAAGTTTTTAATCGTGACTGTTACCGGCTGCTTTTCTTCATTATATACCGGATTAAAGTTTTTTTGTCCATCAGTTGAAGTAAATACATCAAATACCACCTGTGACGGAAGTTTCATTTCTAAATCCTGGTCATTTTTGAACCCTTCACCAAAATTAAGTTTCTTTGTTATTGTCAGAGCAACTTTCATCCTATTTTTAAAGGTTACCTCTGTATCTTTATAAATTCCTGTCATATCTCCAGTCACAGGGACTACCAGAGGTGTGGTATCAACCGTATACCCAGCCGGTGCTGTTGTTTCAGTAATGCGATACCAGCCTGGCTGACAGTTTTTAAGAACATATACTCCTTTTCCCTCATCTGTCAGAGTTTTTCCCAAGGGCGAAAACTTTCCCGATGGTCTGGGGTAAGACAAATCTTCAACTGCCTTAAGTTTCTCTCCGTCAAAATCTTTTGTTTGGAATTTCATATATTCCAGACTGAAGGAAGCCCCTGTCATAGAATTATTACTTTCCGCATCCTCACTGTCTTCTTTATACAACGTTAGATTCGACAGTCTTGGGTTCTTAATAGTTAAAACAGCTTTCTGACCTGTTACACTTTTATCAACTGGCTCCAGGCTGACTTTATTATCTTTTACCTGCGGTTTATAACCCACAAAAACATTAATCTTTTTAAAGTAATTACTTGCCACTACTGTTTTAGTATCAGTTCCCAATGTTTCCATGGTGATAGTATATTCTCCACTATCTAATTCTTTTAAAACAGCAAGATTTCTTCCTTCTTGCTTTTGCGTATAAACATAGATTTTTTCTCTCGAAGGATTCTCAATGGTAAATCTTATCTTAGAAAGATCATATATCTCTTTTGCCCATGTTGTTTTTTCTATCTCAAGCGATGGCTTTTGAGGATTATAAACAGGTACTGACAGAGACGAACTGGCTACAGTAAAGTATCTCCAAAAATCACCTTCACCAGTATACATGTTAATATATTGCTTCTCTTGTACTGCCGTTAGATTTTCTTTCATTCGGTAAAGACCGGAAGGAAGACCTCCTGGTATTTCAACCTGACCACTGTCTTTTGTCGTATAGGTTCCGTAATTCTTATAAACATAATCGGTCTGATCCCAATGATAACGCTGCACTTCGAATTTTACTCCCGTAAGTGGTGTTTTATTAATATCCATATGATCCAATTCATCATCTGTTTTATAGAATGTACTTGAATCCGGTGTATAACCATATTTCTTAATAATTACTGGATATTCATTGGAAACTTTGTTAATCAGCTGTATCGTATCATTTGTTCCATCCCAAAAATATTTTTTAAAGATTATATTGCTATCTTTATGTACTTCAACCTTCAGGAGATGCAACTCATTATCCATGACAATCTTAGATGGCGCATAAATCTCTTCCAGCCCAAGACTTAGCTTTATCACTTCTCCTACTTCATCGTACTGAATAAAATCATCCGGATTTTTATTCTCCTTGCTAATTATATCACTTAACTCATCCAATCTGATAGTTTTTGACAACGCATATCCAGTCCGGTTATTATCATCAGATTCCAGTCCGGTTTCCATAACATCAATAGGCAGAAACTTTTCATTGTTCTTTGGGTCTAATAACCATAACTTAAACTTCACCCCACCAAGAAGCGTTGGTTCTTTTCCAGTGCTTTCATC
>JAEZSL010000055.1 GCA_023443925.1 Bacillota bacterium
TCGTAACGAGACCTTGTTCCTCCAGTTTCCTGGCATATCCTTTTCCAACACGCCAAAAGTCTGTTAGTGGCCCATGTGACCACAGGGAGCGGCGGTAGCTCATTTCGTCCAGCTCGGTGATCCGCATACCATTGTTATCAGCCGATATGTGCTTAGCCTGAATATCCATAGCAATCTTACTAAGGTACATGTTTGTGCCAATTCCTGCCGTTGCCGTAATACCGGTTGTTTTGAGTACATCCAGCATCATTTTAGTGGCAAGCTCACGGGCTGAAAGATTGTAGGTATTCAGATAATCGGTGGCGTCAAGAAATACCTCGTCGATGGAGTAGACATGAATATCTTCAGGTGCGATGTACTTCAAATAGATATTATAAATCTGCGTACTGTACTCTATATAATACGCCATCCTCGGTGGAGCAACAATATAGTCCAAAGAGAGACCCGGTGAGGACTTCAATTCAGTAGCGTTACAGGAAACGCCGGAAAAGGCTCGCCCTGGTGCTTTGCGCAGCCGTGCCGCATTTGCTTCCTTGACCTTTTGCACGACCTCAAACAGCCTCGCCCTACCGGAAATACCGTATGCCTTTAGGGAGGGAGAGACGGCGAGACAAATGGTTTTTTCAGTACGGCTTGCGTCAGCGACAACAAGATTAGTAGCCAGCGGATCAAGTCCTCGTTCAATACACTCAACCGAAGCGTAGAAAGATTTTAAATCGATTGTTATATAACTTCTGTCCTTCATATTAATTCTCCGGTCGCCTCCTTTAAAAATAATCTGCTTAATTAATTTTAATTTATATGCTCTTTTTACACAACTCTAAATATGAATAATATTTTCATTCATATTCCTTTGCTCTTTCATCTAAAAAAATCTATCGAATATTTTAAAACTTTAACAGATTCTCTCTTTTAATAGTTTTTTAAAGCTTTACTTTGGCGAATAGCCCTCTCTTTCTCATTTACTTGCCTTAAACACCGTTTGCCCATCAGTGAAAATCAGCAGTCCCACAAAGACATAAAAATTGCACTGCCCAAAAGGTCAAATCACATTCAAGGGCATATTTGCGTTTGTAATCCGGCTCCAGGCGTACATCGGCATAGGGATTGGGGTATTCTATATTTTTCGGGGAGTAGCGTTTGTTATGAGGCAGATCGAATCTCATTTTAAGTATTCCATCGTCACCTATTGCATCCTTAATACCTGCAATAGAATCCTTTATCACCCTAGCGTTTTCACCTACTCCAAGCATTGCGATTTCGGTCAGCAGGCGCCGGTAAGTTATGCTGTCAATTAGGTCTGCACGAAATGGCCGGATAGGGCTATTCGTCATATTCAGAGGAAAAGGAACGTAATACTTCGAGCCAATCTTTACGTGAATGGGATTTGCACCTTTTGGAATTGTGTTATAATGATCAAGTGCATCAGCCATCAACTTTATATTTTCCGGTGTCCGCCATGCGCTTGTATAAGCCAAAACCTCTAAATGGTATTGACATGGGAAACTCATACTTTCCTCAATATAGGGGTAATTACATTTCGCTTTGCTTTGGCGTATCTTAGTTATTTCACCTAGCGATGAGAGCGATAATATGCTCTTAAAAGCTTCTAGTGCGACATTTTGAAAAGGTCTTACATACTCGTCATCACCGTAACCAAGCATCGCCTGCATGGTATAGATTAAAATCATCAAACAAAATCCGCTGCTGATTCCGCGGAAACGATTTTTATATCGCTCTACTTCGGGCGGAATATAGGAAAATTCTTTTCGCAAAGTTTCCTCGTCACGCATAGCAGCAACGAAATTCACAATAATCGGGTGAGTTTTGGGTAATGCATAATAAGACAGCAGCCGTGCCGCCGCTTCACCATCCTGCAAAGGTGTTTCATGGAGTATCACACCCCGCCAGTTATCCCAGCTGTGAGCTCCGCTGCCGATATATCCATTCGGCTTAATATATCTTTGCAGTAGTTTGAAATGCGGCATTTGATAGATTTGCTCTAATAGGTTTTCTTCTTCTGTTTTCTTTAGATTGCAGAGAATTTCTTTCCGCAGCCTATATTGAATCACCGGTCCTGCGTTTTCGAGGAGAAAATCAATCGATTTTGATAATTTCATAATAACCCCCACTGATATACATGACTTAATCAATCTCATTCCAAAGAGCTTTGTTGCTGCATGATTCATAACTTGGCTCTGGAATATGTGGATAGTTAGATGAGTCCAAATTATGCTTTTTAGCCCACGCTTTTATTGGTACATATAGGATCGATTCAAACTCTAAATCTTGATTTAATGTTATACCTCCAAACAAAATTGAATTATAGTAACCTTGTCCATTTACGATTGCAACGCATCGCTGATAAAGGAATTCATCAACGGAAAAAAACTCTGATGTTCCATATAATTGCATAGCAATTTTTTTACTATCAATATCATATAATAGTTTAGACATAATATTTTCGAACTCAAAAATTTCTTCATCGGATTGTTCAGATAAAAATTGTATAACGGATGCTAATACCTCATCATCATTTCCTTCCTTACTCCAATCCAACATCTTTATTATTTTCCAAAATTGATTCTTTTTCAAACCATTTCCTCCAAATTCGGATATGTTTATTTTATGTTTATTGTTGTACTTAATAAATATAATGGGAAGTTCTGAATTAACTACATACTGGAAGTTTACTTCATATTCTGCAAATTCTTCAAAGGTCAGTTTTAGAGTTTATCGATTGAATAGCAAATAGCACTCTTCCCATCTCTAAATGGATGTTTTTTGTCTACTCCACCAAACCATTCATAGTCCTTATCACCTTCGCGTTTGGTTTCTATTAAATCAGCAACACCATCTATACCACGCAGATCGGTATATATGCATAATTCGTATGGGTAGGATTGATATATTCGGCATGACAATGATACTCTATTTCTAAATGGACTTCAGAATTTTGCATGTAACCATTTTCTTCTGCGGCGCTTCGTAATATGCTAAAATATTCAAACGTTCCATAATTTTGTCTACCTAAAAGTGCCATATCAGATTCTTCACTTACACTTACGTGTAACCACAAACCACTGGGCTGTGTAAATAAATCGTAACGTTCATCTTGGTTTTCTGTATAGGACTCATTTGCGAACATAATTCCGCATGGCATTTTGTCGTAATTATAGTTTATAGAAAGTGCGGCGCTCCAATAGGGGTTCATTTTGTCCCTTATCGGAGCAGACTCAATTAGTCTTTGAAAGCGTTTAAGAGTCATATTGATATCTGATTCATCAGTATTATTATTTGCGTAATCAACACAGCCGATCCATAAAACATCAGGGCGTTCAACGACTTCTAATTCTATTCCTTTGTATGTTATCGTTTGAATATGCTTTTCTACTGGGTGATTTAATTTGTACATAACGTATCTCCCTTTCGCTCCACTAACATAAATTTTCTCACATCATAGTATTAAAATAAACTGTATTTTATATTTCCTTGATATTGACTGCTTTTAAATATAATGGAAGTCCATTTGCTCTCAATTTGGAATTTTTAGCTCTAAATCTCTTCACAATAATTAAATAAGATTATCTATAATTTTCTCTAGATTGTGGATCACAGATAATGTTCCATCAATCACAATAACAGGACAGTCAAGTTTCATTGCACATTCTTCAACTGCTTTTGAATCGCGATTTTTTACTACTTTTTGGAATTCCATTTGTTGTGCAAACATATCGCCACCATCAAGAACTCTTGCTCCGAACCTTTTTTCTTCCCTGGCTTGAATTCTCTTTAATCTTTCTTCAAGTGGCGTTTGAACCCAAAAAGCAATTTCAATACGAGAAAGAATTTCATCACTCCAATTCATTGTAACTCCAGAAATAATAAACCTGGGATGAGTCTTTATATTCTCCATAATCGCAGTTTGTACTTCATTCTTTGTCCTAGGATTAGAAAAAGGTATTTCGTCTAAATGCTCTGTATCAATTGCACTGTTACTTTCTAAAGCACATTTTCTTGATTCTTTTTGCTCAGGAAAATAATAATCTTCCACATCCATCTCAAAATAACCTATACGTTTTGCTAACGCATGAGTTAGAGTCGACTTCCCGCCTCCATTCAGCCCGAATATAGCAATCCCTTGAATCATTCTATATACCCCACATATTCTAATTTGTTGATGCACTAACATTGTATAGTGATAATACATTTTTAACTGACATAAGATAGATTGTATATTCCAATGGTATCAATTTAAGCAGAGATGGAATATTTACTAATCTTAATATTTCAAAGCCATCCTGATATACGAAAATTAGATAATTAATATCAGCTTTATATATAAAATCAATTTATATGATTTTTCCAGTTATCTTCAAATGAATTCTTATCTAAAAAATCCCAAATTTCTTTTTCTTATAAAACGGTATTACGTTCTCGACAGCTTCTTTTCCGAAACTGCTTGATATGGGAACAAAATCAAGATATTTACCATTCGAGTAAGGAACTCCTGCATTAGCTATGCCACTAAAAACCTCATTTTTATCACCCGAGAAATCAACAACAATAAGATAACTTTGCTCATTATCTTTAACCATTAATCTCAGGTATGCGGCATTAACATTCTTGTTG
>JAEZSL010000108.1 GCA_023443925.1 Bacillota bacterium
TTTGATTTAAGATAATATGATTAAGTTATACAAAAAATGGTATGGATGCGGTTTGGTAAACCCGCGAAAAACGGATACAGGAGGCTTTCACAGTATGGATGAGAAGATTCTGATTGTGGATGATGAAAAAGGTATTGTTGAAGCTCTATCCTATGCCTTTAAAAGAGAAGGGTATATGGTGGAAACGGCCGGAGACGGAGAAGAAGCTTTGTTAAAGCTGGACTCCTTTGGACCACAGGTAATGGTGCTGGACCTTATGATGCCAAAAATGAACGGTATTGAAGTATGCAAAAAGATTATGAACAGAAATGATCTGGGTGTATTGCTCCTTACTGCGAAAAACGATATAGTGGATAAAGTTCTGGGTTTTGAATTCGGCGCCGATGATTATCTTACAAAACCTTTTGATATGAGGGAATTGTTGGCAAGGGTAAAATCCTTATTTCGAAGATTACATAAAAATAGTGAAAGACAACAGACTGCAAAAATAATTATAAAGGAGCTGGAGGTTATAACTTTACAGCGAAGGTTATTAATTCGCGGCGAGGAAATCGAGTTAACGCCAAAAGAGTTTGATTTGCTGCATCTGCTGCTGTCAAATCCTGAGAGGGTATATGAGAGGGATGAGTTGTTAAACCTGGTATGGGGAATGGAATATACCGGCGGAACCAGAACGGTTGATATCCATATCCAAAGGCTTCGAACTAAATTGGGAGATTCGTATCAGGAACTGATTCAGACGATATATGGGGTAGGTTATAAAGCGACAGGCGGTGATATTTATGAAACCTGGACTTAAACTAAAATCCAGCCTGTTTCTCGCCCTGCTTTTAATGCTGACGGTGACTGCCCTCAGCTTTTTTGTACTGCGCGGGATACGTATTAACCAGACCAGACAAAACGAGGAATACCTGATTCAGCAGGGTATTATTGCTGGAAACTATATGAAACAGATGTATCTTATGGAATCGGTGATAGACCCGGACAATTTCCTGAGAGAAAAGTCCTGGGAGCTGGTTAAGCGGTTTGAAATGATAACGGGAATGCAGACGGTACTCTATGATATGTCCGGAAAAAAGCTGGCCGATACCACGCCTATGGCTGGGGAAACGGATATCAGCACGCTTATGGAGTACGCTCTTAAAGATACTAATGCCTATGTTATAGAAGGAGATACCATGGTATTTCTTGCACCTTTACATAATTCCGAAGGGCAAATCGGTGTACTTCAATTTAATTATTCCAATGCAAAAGACAAAGCTTTTTATAAAAAAATAAAAGTCCTTTTTCTCTTTGGTGGAATACTCATATTCCTGTTCTGTTTCCTGTGCGGTCATTTTTATCTAAATCCCTTAATACAGGGAATTTTAAAGCTAAAAAGGACAGCCCAGAAAATTAAAGAAGGAAACTTCAGCAGTTTGACACCTTTAAATCGTAAGGATGAGCTGGGGGATTTAAGCCGGGATATTTATTTTATGGGTACCAGGATAAAAACTCAGATGGAGGAAATGAAGCAGGAGAAGGATAATCTGAAAATGGCCGTAGAGAAACTTGAAATTCTGGGTTTACAGCAAAAACAGTTTATAGGCAATGTAACCCACGAGTTTAAGACACCTCTGACGGTAATCAAAGCTTATTCAGACCTTATGAACCTTTACCAGGATGACCCGAAGCTGGTATTGGATGCAAAAGAAAATATAGATAAGGAAATAATCAGGTTATCTGACATGCTGGATAAGGTGCTTACACTGTCAGCGTTAGAAAATTATAAGATTGATTTTTTTATGGAACCGTTAGATATTGAGAAAATAATTACGGATGTCTGCGAACATTTAGAGGTCAGGATCAAACAGCAGGGACTAAATTTACACAGAGCTTTGGAAAAACAATACATAACCGGGGATAAGGAAAGGCTTAACCAGATATTTTTAAACCTCATTGATAATGCCATAAAATATAACCGGGAAAACGGTCATATATGGGTCAGTGTAAAACGGGAATACAACGAAGTTTGCGTCCAAATTAAGGATACGGGCATCGGGATACCGTCAGAGGCAAGAGAAAAACTGTTTACCCCTTTTTTTACGGTAGATAAAGCACACCCACAGAGTACCGGCCTTGGCTTGGCATTAGTAAAAGAACTGACGGAAAAGCAGGGAGGAACTATAAAACTCCTTGAAGGGACGGATATAACAACTTTTGAAGTACGGTTTCCCAGTTATAATTGTTTACAAGTTTGAAACATTTGGTAATACCCATGAAATACTCTTATGTTATGATATCTTTACCGGTATTAATAAATATTGGTAAAGAATCCATATACAGAAAGGAGAGGATAAATATGTTTTTTGGTAAACGAATCGGTTATATGACCGGAATTGTATGCCTGACTTTATTGATGGTTACCGGCTGTGAAGAAAAAGATAACAACCGGGCAGTGGTTGCCAGAGAGGGACAAAAGATTACCTTATTAAAAGCCACCCCCCCGGTTAAGGAAGAAAGTACGAAATCTGCCGATGAATTTATCATAGAAAAAATTGACAGATTTGATGGGATTCGCGGTGAAGACTGGCTGGAAGGTGATGAGTTATTAATAATGAAGGAAAACACAGCCATAGAACCCGTTCAGGTTTTTGATTCCATGGAAAATATAAAAAACATGTACACTTACAATATAAAGACAGGTGAACAAAAGCTGCTTTATAATGAAAAAGAATATCTATGGATGCCCATTGTATCACCGGATAAAAAACATATTTTGGTTCAAAATGTTAAATCGGGAGTAAATAGAGGGCTTATACTGGACTTAAACGGCAATATTGTTTTAACCGTATCGGAAGAAAATACAAAAAAAGATCTGTACTTGTCTTATAATAATGCAAAATGGATAGGAAATGATACGATAATAGTACCTACCTCCGAAAATGGGGTCTGCCTGGTTCATTTAAATTCACAAATAGAAATCCTGAAGGATATTGATCTGATGCAGACAGATACTGCGGTACTGGTGGGCAGCCGGATTTACTATATTTCCACGGATCGAAATCTGATGGCATATGATTTGACAACAAAGAAGAAAGAAATAATAAAAGAAAATGTTTTTAATTTTGAATTATCACCTCAGAGAGATAAATTTGCCATCGAGGCAAAATTAAGCGGTACTGGCAGCGGCCTGGTTATTATTGATCTGGAGGGCAAGGAACTTCAGTCATTAACAAAAGGAAAAGCTATATTTGGCATAAGCTGGTCACCGGATGAGAGTAAGCTTGCATATCTGCTTTCCTCTGATATAGAAAGCGAAAACGGGCTTTATATCATGAATCTAAAAACATTGGAGAGCACATACGTTTCTCCTGATTTTATGGGGATTGATAACGGTTTAAAATGGAATACTTCAGGAACAAAATTGCTGGCGAGCATCGGTGAAGTTAAGGATATGAAGCTCTTGGAGAATTCTTACGTTATAACGTTAAATTAATAAGTAATCAATAAAAATTCCGAAGGATGAAAATGATAAACATCGTAAATACACGGTTGCTCAAATTATGATATACATAGGAAGACAGACATAGGTGAAAATGAAAGCAGCGCATAAATGAGTATAAACCATCGGATTAAAGATGGGCTTTTAAATATACATGAAATATAAAACCAGACCAGGCCGTGGTTAGATTATTATTTACAAAAGCTCCATCTAAATGTAAATGAAAGGAATGATATATATGAGGAAAAATAAATTAATATTTAAGAAAGCCAGAGCGGCTGCTCTGCTTCTGCTCCTGACCTCCGGGTTAATTGCATTAAACGGATGCAGCTCGAAAGAAGTAATGGTTACTAAGCCGGAAACTGATAATACGGCAGTGGAGACTCAAACGGAAACATCAGAAGGTATACCGGAAAATACCAAATCAGAGAACCAATCAGTCACAGAAGAACAAAGTGGCGGAGAGAAGCCGGCAACGGAGCAAACAGAGGAGCCGGTATCAGAACCGGTAGAAACAGATACGGTTAAAGAAACAGAACTTACTCATCTGATCGGGCTGACAAAAGATGAACTGAAACAGGAAATAAAGGAAGAGCCTTCGGTTGTAGATGAAGGAGGTTTGGAATTTGAAGATTATGGAATCCGGGCATGGTTTGATAATGACTCCAAAGTCAATCAGATCTATCTGTTAAACAATGACATTGAAATAGACGGTGTAAAAACCGGTGATAATATTGCAGAGTTTAAGAAAGCGTTTGGTGAACCGATTAAAGATGAAAACGGGGATGCACATTTTAAATATAAGGATTACTTTCTTTCAGTAAATTATGATACGAAAACCCAGGAAACTTTCAGTGTGTATCTATTAAAAGAAGATTTTTAAATTAACAGGGCTTTTGCAAAATAGCTGAATCAGCTGTGGAGCAAAAGCTCTTTTATTGTATGGAGTGCTTTCTTCTTATAAGAATGCGGGAATATTCCAATATATATTTTAAGGTTATTTCGGGTTGTTAATCAGAAAGGATAAAAGAAGAATGATGAATACATAGTAAAGAAGCAATTTTACGTTTAACTTTACAAGGTTTATTCGGATTGGTGGATTTTGTTTGTAAGAATTATAAAAATTTTAATAATTTTCTTAAAAAAATTTGTAGAAAAAATGAATATTTTAGATAATTATAGTTGATTTCAGGATGGAGTGGATGTATAATAGTCGAAGTTGGCAAAATATTGTTAAATTTATGACACACGCGAAGGTGAGGTAAAAGTATGAAATATCTTAAAATTTTATTGATTTGTGTTCCGTTGTCCTTCTTAGGCGTTATATTACATTGGAGCGCAAGTATAATGTTTATATTGACCTGTATTTCCATCGTACCGCTGGCGGGTTATCTGGGGAGTGCCACGGAAGAAATCGCGGCTTATACCGGTCCGAAATTTGGTGGTTTTTTAAATGCAACCTTTGGTAATGCAACCGAATTGATTATTACGTTTTTTGCAATCAAGGCCGGATTATTTGATGTTGTAAAAGCATCACTGGCCGGTTCCGTATTAGGAAATATTCTTCTGGTTTTAGGCTGCAGTATTTTATTTGGGGGTTTAAAACATAAAGAATTAAAATATGATGCGCAGCTGGGTACTTTTACAGCCACAATGCTGCTCTTTGCGGTTATCGGGCTGGCAATTCCTGCCGTATTTACTTCCAAAGTGCCCGAAAACTTAATTTCCTCAGAATATGAAAGTTTCAGTGTTATTACCAGCGTAATACTACTTACCATATATATTATAGGAATGATCTATTCTTTCCGCTCTCAAAAGGATCTTTACGGTGTGGAACATGCGGAAGATATTGACTCCAAGTGGAGCCTTCCGGTTAGTATCATTATTCTTGGTGTTGCTACCGTACTGATTGCAGTTTTATCTGAGTTACTGGTTGAAAGTATTGAACCGATGACCCAGGCAGCAGGTATTTCAGAGATGTTTGTCGGAATTATTCTGATACCGATAGTCGGTAATGCGGCTGAGCATAGTACAGCGGTAATCATGGCTCTCAAGAATAAAATGGATATTGCTATAGAAATAGCAGTAGGCTCCAGTTTACAGATTGCTTTGTTTGTTGTTCCGGTAGCCGTGCTGATCAGCCTTTTCTTCACACCGATGAGTATCGTATTCAAACCCATCGAATTGTTCTTATTCGGCTCCAGTGTCCTGATTGCTAACCAGGTTGTAAAGGCAGGGCGAACCAACTGGATGGAAGGCTTAAAACTGATATCCGTGTATATTATTGCAGCAGTTGGATTTTTCATTGTTGGTTAAATAAAAAATTAATTTCATAAAAGATAGATACAGTCAGAAGAGATATTGGATTTATATTTAATCCGATATCTTTTCTTAATATTAGAAAACGCATTACATAATTCATACACAAGGTTGAGCGAAAACAAGACGGGTGAATGAAAAAGACTTTAAGCAGATTAGAATTAGTAAAGCATCTGCGGACAGCTGCTTTATACTCCATGAGAGCTAGGTTGAACAATGAATTAATAAATAAAATGAAATAAAACAGTTTTATCACGAAAAATATGCTGTTTTATTCATTTGGGTTTTATGCTAAGATAATTCTTGAGTAAGTCAATATATAAAAATTTTATTGCGAGAGCTGCATTCGGATATGATAGAAAAGAATGGAGAAAGAAATATGTTTGAAATATTACAGGAAGACATTTTAACATGCAGGCTGTGCAGGGAAAGGTTCGGACATGAGCCTCAGCCGGTTATATTTGGTCATGCCGACGCTCCTATTATGCAGATTAGTCAGGCACCTTCACTAACTGTCCATGAAACCCATAAACCATTTAATGATATGAGCGGGCGAAAGCTTCGTAATGATTGGTATCATATCAGTGATGAAGTCTTTTACAATGAAGATAATTTCTATATAACCTCTATCGCCCATTGTTATCCCGGTAAATCAAAAAATGGAGGTGACAGATTACCACCAAAGTGTTGTGCGGATAAATGGCTGAAAAAAGAAATGGAATATGTCCACAATGAAATATATATTCTTATAGGAGGAAAAGCAGCAGAGTATTTGTTCCCCGGAGAGAATTTCAATGACCTTATATTTAATCAGAACACACTTAACGGCAAACCGGCTTTTGTTCTTCCGCACCCATCACCTCTTAACATTAAGTGGTTTAAAGATAATCCGGATTTTCTGAATAACCGTATTCATGAAATTCGTAAAGTCGTTCATGAGGTTTTAAATTTATAACCGCAAGAAAGGAAGGCTTATCATGAATAAGCGTAAAGGAGCAGTGAAGAAATGAAAGTTATTTTCTTGGATGTAGATGGGGTTTTAAATTCAGAAATATGGAATGAAAATCATCGGTACGAAATGCAAAACGGGGTATGTATTGATGAAACTAAAGTCAAGTTATTATCAATGATAATTAAGAAAACCGGAGCAGTTATTGTTTTGCATTCCGGATGGCGATTTTGGCTGGATGATAAACATAAACCCTTAAACAGAGAAGCTGATTATTTGTTGTTCCAGTTTAAAAAGTATGGTATCAAAATATACGATATAACACCTGATTTCTCTACGGATGAAATTAAAAGAACGAAGAAATTCAGCCTTGTTAAAGCCAGTGAAATAATAGATTGGATAAGATTTCATCAGGTAACGAAATATCTTGTACTGGATGATCTGGATTTGTTCATGGAGGAAATTATTCCATATCAGATACGTACGAATCCTGTTACCGGATTAACCGAGCAGGATGCAGAGGAAGCGATTGAAAAGCTGAATGGATTTCAATAATGATAATAATGATATTAAATAATGGTATCAAATAATAATATCAAATAATAATATTAAATAATGATATCAAATAATGATATCAAATAATGATATTAGATAATTAATATAGCATATTTAAAATAATTTTACGAATCTCTTAACTTAAAAATTTTATCATTTGTAAAGGAAGGTATAATCATGAGCTGTCTGATTTGCGAAAGAATCGAAATGATCAAAAATGGAACAAATCCATATTTTGTTACAGAACTTGAAACTGGTTATGTTGTGTTAGGGGATCACCAGCGTTATAAGGGTTATACCTGCTTTTTAAGCAAAATACATGTTACAGAGCTGCATTTAATGAATTATAAATACAGAATAAAACATTTGGAAGAGATGAGCCTTGTAGCTGAAGCGGTATATAATGTGTTTGAGGCTGATAAAATGAATCATGCAATGCTGGGTAATCTGGACAGCCATGTTCATTGGCACCTGATACCAAGAATAAAAGGTGATGCACCTGTGGGAGCTCCAATATGGAGATTGCCGGATGAGGAATTATTTCATGAATCATATCGTCCGGATAAAGCTGAATTAATTAATATGGCACAGAAATTAAGAGACGGGATTAATAGACTATTACACTATTGATTCATTAAGGAGGGAATGCGCATGAAAACTATCGGTATTATTGGCGGAATGAGTTGGGAATCAACAGCTATTATTATCTTGAATTAAATAGATACATAAATAGAAAGCTAGGTGAATATTACAGCGCTAAATGTATACTATACAATGTACAGTATCAGGAAATTAAGCAAGTACATAAAAAAGGTGATTGGAACGTGCAGGTAATATTTTAAGTGAAGCGGCGTTGACTCTGCAAAATACAGGCGCTGATGGAATTACCAGTGGTAACTTCTATATTATCTGGAATTTCTTGACTATATTAATATTGTACAATACAAGAAAATATGGAAAGTTACGGGAAGTATTTAACATGAAGAAATTATTTTTTTATATATCATGCTGAGTGTATTAATATTTGCTAATTGTTCAAATAAAGAAACTAACGAACCAAAACAAGATATTGTTAATCACAACTATACTTTTAAAGATGAAAATGATATGTGGGCTGCTGAGTATAAGGTAGTTGGTACTGAGACTTTTACTGAAAAGGATGGTTTACTTGATGTAGAAACTGAATCAAACAATGAGTAACAGTAACTTACAAAGGGGAACTAACGGCTTTATCATCCGTTAAACATATGGAAATTTCATATGAAAGTAGTACTAATGGTGGAAAGATGATAAATGATTATGATAAAGATGAGTGTATAACTTCTAAAGCATTTATTATAAGCTCTGGCCGGAAAAAACTGCGCTATACCAAGCGAAAACGATATCATTAAAGTTTATATAAATATTGATGGGGTTGAGAATATGCTTGAACTAAAAAATAAATAATAATATGAAAAATATAAAGGGCTTTAGAATGTAAAAATCCATGAAACGTTGTCAAAGGTAAGAAATTCAGCTTTTACTACGCTTCATGGATTTTTATTGTAATTAAGGCATCATCGAATTACAGGTTAATATTAAATAGTATTATAGAGTGTATTACAGATTTTGCCAATATAAGGAATTTATTATTGTATGAGTTTTGGAAGTATTATTGTTTTCATTAACATAGATAAAGATAAAAACATTATTATTAATGGTGGACCGGATAAAGAAGGAGGATTTTCCTATAATTCCGATGGAACTGTAACATTAGGGGAAGGAATGGTATCGAATGGATTTTGGGATTCTGAAACTGGAGCAATTGTTGATCAAGGCACCTTACTAAAACCCATAGACAGAAAAATTAGGGGAAGAATATCGTTTAGTCAGAATATCCCGGATACTAGAAATTATCTACTTATAATAATGATTGATTATGTACAACAATCATTTTGTATTGATAATAATAAATATTCAACTTATTCTTTTTCATTAAAGGGTAATTAAAGTAAACTCATTAATGTGGAAGTGTCTTTAACTGAATTAAATTCAAAAGAGTTTGAATATATGATTATCAGTGAACCTAATATGAAAGAATTTTCCATTGATAATAAAAACGAGTGGAATAAAAAATAATGAAAAGGTTAACAAGACTTTTCTTAATTATGTGTATTACTCTCTTTAATATATTACCAGTTATGACTGAAGCAATAGAGGATACCTATAAAGATGATGGGAACATAACAATGGGAGAAAGAGCATTATCAAACGGAGGTATAAGGTTGAATACTGAATACCGATAATTGATAGTTCTGGAATAAAAAGGTAGAGATAATTTATAGCCGATGATATAATAAGTTTGATACAAATTTATATGATGGACGGAGAAGGGGTAATGAAAGATAATAATATATTAATTAAAAATAAGTTAAGTTGGGATACTATAGCTGATGAATGGTTCGGGTCAACCTCACTACCTACATATGGTCCAACGTTACCAAATGAAGATACTTTGAATTTGTTTAATTCATTAGATGATAAAAAAGTTTTGGATATTGGTTGTGGTAGTGGACATTCTTTGCTATATGCCGCTAAACGAGGGGCAAAAGAACTGTGGGGATTAGATTTATCGTCAAAACAAATAGAGAATGCAGGAAAGCTTTTAACAGAAAATAACATAAATGCAAATTTATTTGTATCACCTATGGAAGATAACCCTGGTATTCCAGAAAATTATTTCGATTTTGCATACTCAATATATGCATTCGGGTGGACCACTGATTTAAAGCTATCCATAGATTTAGTGTGTAAATACTTAAAGAAATCTGGTGTCTTTATATTTTCTTGGGACAACCCATTGATGCAGTGTATTAAAACAGAAGACAACAAATATACAATTTCCAGATCGTATTTGGAGGAAGCTAATATTGATATCTTAAAAGGCAATCAGGCGTTGAGTATAAAGAACTGGAAATTGTCTTCCTATATTAATGAACTGGCATCTGCAGGATTTAAAATAGACAGATTGGTTGAAGAGACTGATAAGGACATTCTAACTCAGGAACAAGATTTTTCATTAAAATACTATTCTAAGCACAAGGCAAAATTAATTAATACATCGTTTATTATCAAAGCAATTAAGCTATAAAAGAATTAGATTTGAGGTATCATTGTTTAATATGGAGTTGAAGGCAAAGAGCCTCTGGTGATGGAAATATATCAAAAATGCGGAATACTACCTTGGAAGTAGCAAAGTAGATAATGGTTATGAGTATGACATTAAGCTGCTATCGTATGTATTGCGAAACAGTGATTATACTAGAACAATGTATTTATATAATTTATCGTTATCATATATTCTTTTATAATTAATCTCAATTTAAAAATTACGAACTATAGAATACGAGGTGAGCAGTTGAATATTTGTAACTACCAATATATTAACACAACTGAGTTAACTGGAGATATTGAGGTGGATGTTAATAATTTTCTTTTACAAAATAATCAGAAAAAAACTTTAGAACATGTTATCGAAGTTGCAAAAACTAATAAAGAAATAGCAGTAAAATATAATTTGGATGAAAAAATATGTATTATAAGTGGCTTTCTACATGACATAAGTGTAGTAATACATCCTAATGATATGTTAAATTACATGATAGAAAATAATTTGTTTGTTGATGAATCTGAAAGGAAGTATCCATACATATTACATCAAAGAATTTCAAAGATAATAGCAAAAAACTTTTTTAACATATCTGATAAAACAATATTGTCTGCCATCGAATGTCATTCAACATTAAAAGCTAATCCTTCTAAGTATGACATGGCTCTTTTTATTGCAGATAAACTTTCATGGGACAAAGAAGGAACACCTCCTTTTTATGATATAGTAAGTGAAAATCTATCATTTTCTTTAGAAAAAGCATGTCTTTCATATATAAATTATATTATAGATAATAATATGATTTTGCATCCTCATTCATGGATAATAGAGAGTAAAAAATATCTAGAAATATCAATATAGGTTAAAGTTTTCTTTTATTAAGCAAAAACCTAAATGAGGCAGTGAAAAGGGGTGATAGTTTTGCAAATTAGTGTTGTACCGATGCAAATTGAGCAAAAATCCGTATTAGTCCAATTAATGGAACTTTATATGTATGATTTTTCTTTGTATTCCGACGAAGATATAAATGAATACGGTTATTTTGGGTATTCTCACATCGATGATTATTGGAATGATGAGGGTCGATTTCCCTATCTAATAAGGGTAGACGAAAAAATAGCCGGTTTTATACTTGTGCGTAGTTGCTGTGAATATAATGTATTGCTAAATCCTCATAATATTGCAGAATTTTTTATCATGCATAAATACCGCAGACTTGGTGTTGGCAAATTATCTGCAATGAAAGTTTTTGATATGCACAAAGGAGGTTGGGAAATTTCTCAATGGTCAAACAATCTTCCGGCTCAAAAATTCTGGAAAGCAGTAATTAATGAATATACAAATGGTCATTATAATGTTTTTGGTGCTCTAGAAGACGGACATATTGGATTTACTTTTAATAATTAGTCACTCATCTAGCAAGGCTAATAGTTTAATATTATTGAAAAGAGGAAAGTTTTATTGCCTATTAAAATTCAGAGGGAAGAACATGAACATATCAATTGTCTTTGGCTCACATAAAATCGAAGGAAAGAATAAAGAAATTGAAGCAGCAATTAAAAATCTTGATATACCACATGTCTTTGATTTTATCAGGTTAGCAGAAATGAATATATCACCTACATTGACTCCCCACTATGAAGACGATATGTTTGATAATATTTTAGAAAGAATGGTCTCTGCTGATGTAATACTGCTTGTTGTACCCGTATATTGTCCATATCCTGCTAAATTTGTTGCGTTGATGGAAAGGTTATTAGAGGTATCTTATCTAAAACCGAATAAACCTTTATTAGGAAAAAAGACAGCAATTGTATATTACTGCTCGACTAAAATATGTGATGAGAAACCGCTTAAAACATTGTTTCAAAAATATTTGATGAATGAATATAACTTTGATATTCCAAATTATGAGGGTTATATAAATAATGAAATCAACCCAAATGAAAAATATGATAATGATGTTACAGAATATGTATTGGATATTTTGAAAAACCTGTGAAATGTCAGTCAAATGGTCAGATTTGAGGGTTTTTAAATATACAATCTTAGCTATTACGAAAAAAATGGTTTATGGTTAATAGAGGGAGGGTGTTTCATGGATATTAAGCAATAGGGATAAAGCCAGATTAGTCACGGAGCATTTCGTATTTTTCCTGATTCATTGATTTAGCTGATTTGAAGCAGGTATAGAATTTTTTATAGAGTAGCTTAAGTTTGCTTCCAAAGAGAAGGATGTGAATGAATTTGATTAAAGATATTATATGGGATTTTGATGGAACTTTGTTTGATACATATCCAGGAACAGTTAGTGCATTTATAAAAGCACTTCAGGATTGTGGTATAGTTGAGACAGATGACAATGTACGGAACTACCTTAAGGTATCAGGCAGGTTTGCTGTTGCACATTTTAAAGAGTTATATGGTTTAGGTAATACTTTCATAGAGAAATATACTTCATATAAAAAAGCCATAAATCCAGAGATGATCGAACCTTTCCCATATGCAGATGAAGTATGCAGGCGATTTGTTGATTTAGGTGGTAGAAACTATATTATCACTCATAGAGGAGTTTCAACAATTAAATTTCTTAAGCACTACGGAATGGTGAGTTGTTTTACAGAAATAATTACAAGACAATATGGATTTAAACGAAAACCAGACCCTGAAGCATTCATATATCTGATTGAAAAGTACCAAATTGATAAAAATACAGCGTTAGTAATTGGAGATAGAGAATGTGATGTTTTAGGAGGAAAGGCTGTAGGAATTAAGACATGTTTATATAATACTAACAATATATCACTTAGTATAGAAACTGATTTTTATTTAGATTCTTTAGAAAACTTAGTTCATATAATAAAATAACTTGATAAGTAATCATTACAAAAAAGATCTATTGCGAATTAAAAATGATTTATAATTTATTTAAAGGAGGATGTTTCATGGATTATGTTAAATATACATTTAATGCTGAAAAATATTCAAAATATCGTACGGAATATCCGAAAGAATTTATGATTATCTATATGAAAATGTTGGATTAAATAATAATTCAATCATAGCTGATATTGGTTCAGGTACTGGGAAACTTTGTAAACAACTATTATTAAAAGGTAGCCAAGTATATTCCGTTGAACCTAATGATGATATGAGAAGAGTTGCAGAAAAGGACTTATCAAAGTTCTCGAACTTTGTTCCTATCAATGGAACAGCAGAAAATACAACTTTACAGAATTCAAGCGTCGATTTCATAACAGTTGGAACTGCTTTTCATTGGTTTGACATGGAGCAATTTAAAAAAGAATGTCAGAGGATATTAAGACCAAATGGAAAGGTAATTTTAGTCTGGATAAGCAGACCAGTAAATAGGATTAAAAATTTTGAAATTAATTATGATGGGATAAGTGGTGGAAAAGAAGAAAAACCGGAGTTGATTTCACCTTTTTTCAATGATAATAATTGTGAATATAAGATTTTTGATGAAGCATCTTCCTATACCAAAGATACTTTTATTGGACGGGCTTTATCTACCTATGATAAATTGACGGACATAAAATATATTGATGAACTTTCTAGTCTATTTGATAATCACAAAGTAAATGAGAAAATTATGATTACTCTTTATACACGTAGTTTTGTAGGTGGGGTTTGAAAAAAATTTGTAAGTATTTAGTAAGGAAACGGTATACACCTATCAACTATTATTATAAGGTTGATAGGTTTTTTAATTCACTTAACTAAAATTTCCCGGTTCTTTTGGGGGTAATAATAAGATTGTTGATTCGCTGTAGTTTTATAAGCGTACGCAGATTATTTAAATCATTATTAATTAACTCTGTATATATTAACTTTTAACTTATTATAAGGGCAAATAATAGTAATAGTTAGTTCCTGAAATCAATATATTAATAATGAGAACATATTCTGTGGTGAATCTATGGGCAGTAAAGAACAGCAGGAAAAATTAAAATTCTTTGTTAAAACAGGTATCGTTGTACTATCCTTTCTTGTTATAATGATGCTTGGTATCAGATACATACCGAAGGCAGTTTCAGTTACCAATTCAGCAAATACAAAAAAGTTACCGATCTATTGTGTCGATAAGCAGGAAAATAAAGTTGCACTCAGCTTTGATGCGGCATGGGGGAATGAAGATACGGCAGAAATTCTTGAAATTCTGGCTTTACATAATATTAAAGTGACTTTTTTTATGACCGGAGGCTGGGTTGAAAAATATCCGGAAGATGTAAAAGCCATAGCGGCTGCAGGTCATGACCTGGGAAACCACAGTGAGAACCACAAACATATGTCTCAGCTTTCTTTGGAAGAGTGCAAGGACGAAATATTAGCCGCTCATAACAAAGTAAAAGAATTAACCGGGATAGAAATGAATTTATTCCGTCCGCCCTACGGCGACTATAATGATACATTAATTGATGCCACAGATGAACTTGGTTATCATTGCGTACAGTGGGACGTGGATTCCTTAGACTGGAAAGATTACGGAGTTGAACCCCTTATAAACACGGTTTTGGATAATAAACATTTAAGCGGCGGTTCCATAATCCTTTGTCATAACGGTTCAAAGTTTATCAAGGATGCTCTGGAAGCCATGATTGTGGGTCTGGAAGATAAGGGGTATCAGATTGTACCGGTGTCTGAGTTAATCTATACCGATAATTATTATATGGACCATGAAGGAAGACAGTTTGAAAATAATTAGCATACTATCTAAACAAAACAGGACTGCCGAAATTCCCCGGTTTCATTTATAGGAGGAATTTCGGCAGTCCTATGTAAATCTACTATTTGAGGATAAGCTTATACTGAATTAAGGGCCAAAATCTGATTATCTGGGTATACGCAGTTTTCTTTCCGGCAGGGCAGGGAAGGGATGATGAGGTTCTAACTGATACCAGTAGGCAACGGTTGAAACATCATCGCTTCTTTCAAATAATCCGTTATGGCTTACGCCGATTTGCTGGATTGTAACCCGTAAATCCTCCTCAAAATAAATCGGATCGGGCAGATGCCATCGGTAGAAACTCCGCATGGGCGGGCAGTCACTGTTATGACAGGGGTGCTTTATAATGTCATCCTGGCAGGAATAGTAAGGATAACCTAGAAATGGTGTATTATAAGTGGTTTCCACGGTATTACCGTTTTCGTGTCTGGCAAAGCTCCATGCCCCGCCGAAATAATCCTCCATTCCGGTACCGCAGATGGTTGGATATTCCGTATCACCATCTATGAAGTATTTAATTTCTCCCTCTCCCCACCAGTAACGTTCCAGGGTTTGGAGTGCCATAAAGGTACCCACATACTGTCCTCTGCCTTGAACCTGATCTAAAATCGTATAGTCTTTACCGATTATGGTAGGATTTTCTCTTCGCCAGCTTGCATGAAAATAACCGGTATTTTCCGGCAGCGAGTCATACAGGCAGTAGTCAACCTGATAAAAGAAACCGCCTATATCATGTACATGCTGGTTTTCTACTGTAATCCTGGCGTGTTTGCCAAAGGGCATGGGAAAATAGCAGTTCATTCCCCGTAAGGGATTAACAACGATTGGATAAGAATTCACCGTATAGCTTGCTCCAAAGCCCAGGCAGAAAAAATCCCCTAAAGGTGCTTCTACGGAAGGCGTCTCCTCCTGATCCCAGTAGATGCGCAGAACCAGATCACGTAGTACAAAACAGTCTCCTTCCGAGGTTTTGTTCGTCACGGTCATCCAGATATGGTTGATAACACCGGTTCCGTTTATATCGGCAAGTAAGGTTTCTTCCCCGGATTTTATGGATAGACATGGAGAACCTTTTCTGGATACGCCCAGATTACTAGCAGCCATACCGCCGCGTCCCTTTTCTCCGGTTGGGTTTTCTGCGTTAATCGCGCGGCTCTTTCCGCCGTTAACAAGTGGAATTGCGCCTAAGTGGTTGTTAAAAATATTGAACATAATTCCGCCTTTCTGATATTCAAGATACAGCTCGGCAACTAGAATATCTTTTAAAATTGACTCATGAAAATAAATAAAAAATTTAATTAACTCATCGTGCCCAATGGCGGTTAAGTAAGAAGCCGCCCATGAAAAAATAAAAGTCAAAACAAGAAAAAGGATTCAGATAGATCTGTTCCATTATTATTATCTCATCTTTAATCCTCAGTCTTTAAAAAATCAGCCCAGATATTTTCCATTCGGTAACATTGACAGGAAACCGAGCAGCGGCCTTTTATGATCAGACTCATAAATTCCGGAGCCATGGCATAACTGGCGGTAATGCTATCGTCAAAGCACAGTTCCACAGTGGTGGTATCAATTAATACGGTAAAATGCAGGTTTTTCTTACTAAGCAGTACACTATGGCCGTTTTCAAATAATAGTTTTTGTTCCTCGGCCTGATAATGTATGGTATGTGACCCCACCCGGATGGAAAGCATATCTTTACAGGAGGATAAATCAAAGTTGTATTGGGCAGGGGTGGTTACTTCGATTGCAGTCTCGGCAGTCTGTTCAAAAACTTTTTCAAAAAGGAGCTCTTGCCGTAACTGCTGTACCTGCGGAATCGGAACACGGCATACCCGGAGTCCGTCTCTGCACTTTTTCAAGGTTATTTCACAGGGGATGGTCATACACTGGGAAAAGGGCATATCTTCATAACCAAGGTCTTCACCGGTTCCGCCCATTCCCCGTACCCAGCTGATATGTACCCGCTTGTCCTCCGGCTCATGGCTCCAGGTCTGTCCCGCATAGGATACATTGCCGTAATCCAGTGGATTAAACTGTCCGGATTCTACGAAGTGGTAGCCGTCAAAATCCCCAATCCTGGCCATAGTATCGGCACCATATAACACCCATTTTATCTCATCGGTACCCTCAATCTTTAACGGGAAAATATCCGGGCATTCATATAAATCATCATTTTTAGAGGCAAGTTTCCAATTATGGAAATTGTCGGATACATAAAAGGAAACACAGTTCTTATTATTAGCATCCGTTTCATAAACGGCCATAACATAATGCTCTTCATAGCGGAAAAGACGAGGATCTCTCCAGGATTTACCATTCACGGTAGGAACAGTGGTTTTATGGGAAAATAAGTAGAAGGTATCTCCGCCGTCGGTACTGGCAGCTAAATATTGACCTCCTGACGGGTAAGAATACCCTTCTTTAATATTTTGAGCCCCAAGAGCTGTAAAGGCGGCAATAATTGCATCTTTTCCATAGCCGGCTCTATTCTCATAATCAATAACCGCACTGCCGGATGCCACGGTCCAGTCTCTGCACCAGGGGAGTATTGCATCATCTTTTTCTTCCCAGTGAATCAGGTCTTTACTCATTGCGTGCCCCCAGCAGATATTGACATTGCCGTTACGGGTTCCCAGGGGATTGTGCTGATAATACATATGATACACCCCATCCTTGTAGAACAGCCCATTTGGATCGTTGAGCCAGCCTCTTTTGCTGGAAAAGTGGTAGGAGGGACGAAGCGGTTCCTTAAACATACCTTGATATAACGGATGATTTGGAGTTGCTTTCTCACCGCTTACGATACGGTTCAGGGCGGTCTCGGTAATTCCCTCCGGATCAGGGACTAGCAACGTAAGGGATTTATTTTTATGACGGCTGACATTTAGATAAAAGTATTCCCCTCCCTCGTCTGTCAGGGCCAGGCAAAAACTGCGGACTAACTCGCCGCCTGCCCAGATCTGCATATCATTTCGTTTACCGCCCGGATCGATCGGGAAGTGAAGATAATCGTGTTCGCATAGAATATCTCTTTTAATCATAATACTTTACTCCTTTAGATGGTTTTATAAGCAAATCGCAAAACGGAAGAAATGAACTGTGGTTTATCTTAAGACCTATTCTGCAGAGAATTTACAATGAGCGGTCAGAACAGAAAGAAATAAGCAGTTATGCACACAGTTGTAAAATGATTCTCTCCGTTTTCCAATTACCTAATCAGCTTTGAGTAGGATTAGTCCGCTCCGAATACAGCATGAATACTTATTCATGAATACTTCTTCAATTGATCCAGCCGGCGTAGTCATGGTAACTATGGATAATAACCAAATATAGTACAAAAAGCGGTAGATCAGCCAACAGCAGCACTAAATACTGCTTATTTATATGGCTGAATGGAATTTCTCTCAATTAGGAACGGTTTAAAATTAGTTGCTGAGGGATATACCTCTCCGGCAGCTTTTTCATAGGATAGAATTTCCCGTACAATTACGCTGGACAGTGCCTGAACGGGATGTCCGATTACCGATATATGAAGCAGCTGCAGCCAGCGTTCATCATCAAAGGATAAGAAGGAGATGTCGGACGGTATTTGTATGGAAAGGTCTGAAAGCACCTGGTAAGTAATATAGCTTAGTGATTCCGAAATAGGAAAAACAGCGGTTGGTTCTTCTCTTAAAATAGCTTCTTTTATATTCCGGTAGCTTACTTCATCGGTATCTCCGGTCAAATCGCTGTAGGATATAGGCGGTGTAAGCCCTTTTTCCTGGTAAGCCTTTATATAACCATCCACACGGTTGGTACCTCCAATCATGAGAATCCGGTTATGTCCATTTGATAAGAGGTGGCGGGTACCTAGATAAGAACCATAATTATCATCAAACCGAAAGCTTGTAATATCCTCAAAATGATTGGAGATCAATTGAATAAAATGTA
>JAEZSL010000135.1 GCA_023443925.1 Bacillota bacterium
TAGGTGTGCTGACTCCGATGGAAAAGTACCAAATGTATTTACAAGCTGCATAAAACTGCCAGTAGGATATCCACTGGCAGAAAAGATTTATATTTTTTTAATTGTCTACTTGACGGGGTGCAGTTCATTGCTTCATTGTGCGGCTGTTTTTTGTTTTATGAAAATCCAACATAAATAATGACACGGATAATTAACATATGAAGTTTGATATACAAGCGATAACAGATTAGTATGAATTTTACTTACAAAATTATACGCAGGTGGATATATAAATAATACCTTAGCAGCTCCCCACCTAGACAATTATCTTTTGGTCGGCATCAGTCCTTAAAATAATATTTATCCAAAAACCGGCCCAGCACGGTTTCATATTCGGCGGGATTTGCCTGACAGGACTGGGCATGACGGGCTCCTGGTGCAAGATAAATCTCTTTTTTATCCGGTTTAATATCATACATTTCCTGGGACATGGAAAAAGGTACATAATCATCTTCTAAACCATGTATAAACAAAATCGGTATATTACTTTGTGCCGCAACCTTTGATGGAACCACATCGCTTAACCAGAAACCGGCCCGCAGACGTATAACGAATTTTGCCATGGTTAAAAACGGAAATGAGGGTAAATGGTAATATTTTTTTAACTGGTGAAGCAGCAGTGCTTCCAGGGTAGAATAGGAACAGTCCGCAATGGTACAGCGTACTCTGCCGTCAATGGCATGATGGGACAACACCGTCGCCGCTCCCATGGATTCACCATGAGTCACAATAGCCAAATTTGGACCATATTCTAAATAACACCAATCCAGCACCGTCTGCAAGTCAAACTTTTCATAATATCCCATGGTGGTATGAGCTCTGCCGCTTAAACCGTGGTTGCGGTGGTCATATGTAAGGACGGTAATCCCCTGCTTTAAAAACATATCTGCATATACCATACTGCTGAATTTGCCGCAGGTATAGCCATGGCATAGTATTGCTATCTTTAACCTGGCATCCGGATCAGAAAACTGACTTTTACTAAGCCTGTTGTTAATTAACTGGCAGGATAGATCATAACCATATCTGGATCTGATAAAAAAATCTTCTTTTTCCCAGCTTTGATAAGTATTTTCCACTAATCTTCCCGTATCGATCTCTCTCTGATACAGTGTTTCACAAGCAATTACTTTAGGTTTTAATATTATATTGGACAAGACCCAGGATACGCCTGCCAGTATTAAGAACACCGCTAAAATTATATATAAAATGATATAACCGATCATTATGTGTTACCTATTCTATATCGCAGGCCAGCCCGCAATACCGCCATCTGTGAAAGGAGCAAAAGAATCCGTTTATGGCAGCCTTTCTTATTATATTTTCTTTCACTCTTTATTATTATGCCTCACTTATTCTCAGATAACTGAAAATGCATACAAAATATTAAAAATTTTTAAACTATTATCCATTCCTATTATTTTATCATAGGATATTGATAAAAAGTATTGATATTTTATTAAGATTTTCTTTATAAATATTACATTAGAATATGATTAGGTTTTCCTGCGATTTATTTACTATGCATTGGTATGATGTTATAATTTATGCCACGGGCTGCCCTTCCCGGCATCTGCCCTGACAAAGAAAGGTGGAGATTTATAGAATGGAAGAAAATTTAAAGAAAAAATTTAAGCTCCCAAAATTAAGGTACTTTGGATTAGGTTTAGCCGTAATACTATTGGCAGTTGTGCTGGCCGGTTCCTTATATACCATTAATGAGCAGGAACAGGCGGTACTTACCACATTCGGATCAGCCAGAGCCGTAACGGACTCCGGACTGCACTTTAAGATTCCCTTTGTTCAAAAAGTACAGAAAGTGAATACCACCATTAACGGGTTTTCCATCGGTTATGATATGGAAACCAGTGAACCCATTGATGAAGAAGCGGTTATGATTACTTCTGATTATAACTTCGTAAATGTAGACTTCTTTGTGGAGTATAAGGTTTCCGATCCGGTAAAAGCCGTCTATGCCTCCAGACAGCCGGTGCTGATCCTGAAAAATATTGCCCAGAGCAGTATCCGCTCCGTAATCGGAAGCTATGATGTAGACAATGTATTAACAACGGGTAAAAATGAGATACAGGCAGCAATTAAAGACATGATCCTGGAAAAACTTGCAAGCCATGATATTGGTCTTCAATTAATTAACATTACCATTCAGGATTCAGAACCCCCGACCCAGGATGTCATGGAAGCCTTTAAAGCGGTGGAAACTGCCAAACAGGGAAAAGAAACTGCTATCAATAATGCAAATAAATACCGGAATGAAAAACTCCCCGATGCGCAGGCTCAGGTAGATAAAATTCTTAAGGATGCGGAAGCAGAAAAAGCAGAACGTATCAATGAAGCCAGCGGACAGGTATCAAGATTCAATGCTATGTATGCTGAGTATGTTAAAAATCCCGTTGTTACAAAAGAGAGAATGTTTTATGAAACAATGGAGGATGTCCTCCCTTCCCTCAAGGTCATTATCGACGGAAGTGACGGTATACAAAAAATTCTCCCTCTGGATGCATTTGCAAACGTTACTGGTACAACCGGTGAAACAACCGGTGCTTCATCTGATGCAAAAAAAGATAAGGAGGCAGAATAATATGTTAAGAAAAATTGCACTTAGCTTCATAGGATTACTGGCTGCCGTACTTCTACTCTCTTCCGTGGCAGTTACGGCTGAAAACGAATTTAAGCTGGTCCGTCAGTTCGGCAAAGTAAATAGGATAATCAGCGAGCCGGGTATCAGTTTTATCGTGCCCTTACTTCAGAGCGTAACTACTCTCCCGTCAGAAATACTATTTTATGATCTGGCCTCCTCCGATGTAATTACTATGGATAAAAAAACTATGATCAGTGACAGCTACGTTTTATGGAGAATAACCGATCCCCTGAAATTTGCCCAGACACTGAACTCTTCCATAACCAATGCGGAAAGCAGAATTGATACGGTGGTTTATAACGCAGTGAAAAATGTGATCAGCAGTCTGGCCCAAAATGATGTAATCAGCGGAAGAGACGGCATCCTGGAATCCTCCATTATGGATAACATAGGTGGTTCCATGGATCAATACGGTATCACATTGCTTGCGGTTGAGACCAAGCAGCTGGATCTGCCTTCTGATAATAAAACTGCCGTTTACGAGCGAATGATCTCAGAACGCGATAAAATTGCAGCAACCTATATTGCGGAAGGTAACTCGGAAGCAAAGGTAATTCAAAATACTACTGATAAAGAAATATCAATCAGCTTATCAACTGCCAAAGCAGAAGCCGAACGAATTATCTCGGAAGGAGAAGCTGAATATATGCGTATTCTCTCGGAAGCTTATGCTGATAAGTCACGTACGGAGTTCTATTCCTTTGTACGCGCACTGGATGCGGCTAAATCTTCTTTATCGGGGGATAACAATACCATAATTCTTCCTGCAAATTCTCCGATTACCCAGATTTTCACAGGAAAATAGCGTCATATTTTTATATCATTCATTATGCTGTGTTAAGAATTTGTTAAACCGGATTAATTTAACAATATACTATATTGAATTTTGTTGGAAAATGCATTACTATTAACATAGATAAAACAACCAGGCTGATAACGTTTTTGATACCTAATTAATGCAAGGAGAAATACCATGGGAAAAGACTCCATATTAGTAGTGGATGACAGTGATATCATATGCAGTATCATAAAAGGGATCTTGGAAACCCCCACACTGCATATCGATATTGCCCACTCCGGTGAAGAAGGAATCCAGTTAGCAAAAAAGCTGCGGCCCACGCTTATACTGCTTGATATCATAATGAACGGTATTAACGGTTATGAAACCTGCTGCATTTTAAAAGATGATGCTGAAACAAGGGATATTCCTGTTATTTTTATTACCGGCAATAATGATTCCGAATCCGTATTAATGGGATTTGAAGTCGGTGCGGCGGACTATGTATCAAAACCATTTATCCCTGAGGAATTAAAAGCCCGTGTTAAAGTACATATGCAAAATATCAAAATCCAGCGTGAACTGCAGTATCTGATGCAGGAATTAAAAGAAATGGCTGAGACCGATTATCTGACGAAACTATATAACCGGCGTTATTTTATGGATCAGCTTGAGGTACTCGCATCACAATATGATACTAACTTATTCCTTATTTTATTCGATATAGATAATTTTAAAAAGATAAATGACACTTATGGCCATAACGCAGGTGATTTGGTACTGGTTACGGTTTCCAATATATTAAAACTGTTACTGCGTGAAGAGGATATTCTAAGCCGGTGGGGCGGAGAAGAATTCATGATCTGCCTGCCGGATGTTACGAAAGACATGGCGTTAGACTATGCTAATAAACTCCGCAGGGAGGTCAGTAAATATAATTTTAACTGTGACAGTATATGTTTTCAATGCACTTTAACCGGCGGCATTATAGAGTATGACAGAAGTATTTCACCCGAGAAAAATTTCACTCAAGTGGACCAGGCTTTATACCTTGGTAAATCTTCAGGCAAAAACCGCTGTATCTATAATTATCCTTTACTGGAAAGTAAGGAATAGCTATGAAAAGCAATCATTTACAGACAACCGGAACCTACAACTTAAGGAGATAAAAATGGCATATGAAATTCTCGTCTTAGATATTGACGGCACATTAACCAATTCGCAGAAAGAGATTTCTGACAAAACGCTAGATGCTGTATTAAAAATACAGGAGCGCGGACACAAGGTTGTTTTAGCATCCGGAAGGCCCACCCCAGGTGTCCTGCCAATGGCCGAGAAGCTGAAACTGCAGGAATATGAAGGTTATATCCTTTCTTATAACGGTGCAAAAATTATTAATTGCAAAACCGGAGAGGTTATTTTTCAGAAAACTCTGCCAAAAGAAATAATACCCCGGCTCCATGCCGCAGCCGTTAGAAATCAGGTAGGTATCATCTCCTATGAAGATAACTGTATTGTTACAGATATGGAAATTGATGAATTTATGGAAAAGGAAGCCTTTATCAACGGAATCACCATTAAAAAAGTCCATAATTTTTCAGAATACGTTAACTTTGACGTAAATAAATGTTTAATAACCGGTCCCGGCGAAATACTGGAGGAGGTTGAGCGAATCATGAAAGCAGAGTTTGGTAACCAGATTAGTGTATACCGCTCCGAACCTTTTTTCCTGGAATTAATGCCCCAGAATATAGATAAGGCCTTCTCACTAAGTAAATTACTGGAGTATCTTGGTTTATCCAAGGAGCAGATGATCAGCTGCGGAGACGGTTATAATGATTTAACCATGATACAGTATGCCGGTATGGGTGTTGCAATGGCGAATGCTCAGGAGGTTGTAAAAAAAGCCGCTGATTATATTACCCTTTCTAATGACGACGACGGCGTGGCTCACGTGATTAACGAATTTATGCTTTAAACAGACATAATACTTTTTCATATTTTCTGTAATAAGCTTTACCCGACAGCTAATGAAAAGGGTATTCTCTGACTGATGGAATTTTAAAAAAAATATTATGAAAGATAATATTTTGAAAGAAGATATTTTAAAAGAAGATATTTTGAATGATGATGTTTTGAAAGAGATATTTTGAAAGAAGATATTTTGAAAGAGATATTTTGAAAGAGATATTTTAAAATAAAAATTCAGAAATAATGTTAAAAGAATATAAATAGAGGTGCGGATATCGGTTATTACTAATCACCGATATCCGCACCTTTTATTGTACCATGAATTGTATTAAATCCTGCATGCCAGTGAATACTAAAAGCTTCAACTGCCGGATTTCATGGATTGTCCTCATGGGGTAGTCATCAGATATAAAACATCATTTATTGGTAGCTACATAAATGCCGCTTTCTTCAAATATGCTCTTCACCTGGTTAAGCAGCGCTTTTTCCGGTTCTTTTGTTTCAGACAATTTATATTCCAGCCCCAGTGCTTTCCATTTGTATTCACCCATCTTATGAAAACCGAGTAATTCAATTTTGGATACATTGGGATATTCTTTCAAATGCAATGATAAATCCTTTATACTTTCTATATTATCGGTTAAATTAGGTACTAATACGTACCGTATCCAGGTGTTAATGTTCTTTTCTTTCAGATAGTCAAGAAAAGCTAAGGTAGGAGCCAGGGCTACACCGGTAACTTCTTTATAAACAACCGGATTGTAATTCTTAATATCAAGTAATACGATATCCGTATATTCCAGTATCTCTTTGACTACATCATTAAATATGAATCCTGAAGTGTCAAGTGCAACGGAGATCCCCTCCTGTTTGCACAGCTTTGATACTTCCAAAATAAAATCCTGCTGCATCAAGGGTTCCCCTCCGGTAAAAGTAACTCCGCCGCCGGAAAAACCCATATATGACTTATACTTCTTTATTTCGTTCATTAACTGACTAGGTGTATATTCCATTCCTTTTGTTGTATCCCAGGTATCGGGATTGTGGCAAAACTGGCATCTTAAAACACAGCCCTGCATAAAAACAACAAATCGTATACCAGGTCCGTCCACTGTACCGCAACTTTCAAGGGAATGAATTCGTCCTG
>JAEZSL010000153.1 GCA_023443925.1 Bacillota bacterium
TTTTAACCGTATCTGATGTTATTTCCAGCTTAAAATCCTCATGGTCTTCCATAAAGGTAAACGCTGTTCCTTCCGACTGGTCTTTCCTGACCGGGTCCGTAACTACCGCAGCTGCATAACTGACATAAAGGCTGCACATAAAAAGCCCTACCACCAAAAGGGTAATCCAGTTATGGAATATATTCCTGCCTTTCATTCAAAACCTCCCGACCATAACATTTACTTAACCGGTATTTTGTTCCGATTTTACAGCACTTTATTATACCGTAAATAATTACCGGTTACAAACCATTACAGCAGGAATCGTTCGACGGGTAAACCACCCTTAATATGCCGAAAAACTATTTATTCATTTGTAATCTTACTCCATTATACCTTCTAAATAGAACATTCTAAGGACTAAGAGAAAAATCTGTTTCTTTTTCCAACTCGAAACTTAGCAGTTTCTAACTGTTCTTTGTACATTTTGTGGTACGATTTTTTATGAGGTTTTATCGACTTGGACGAACTTTCTTATACAATATGAAAGAGTCTGGCTTGCCAGACTCTAGCGCTGAATCTATAAACCCAAATCACGGTCCTCCAAAACAATGGTAAATGGTCCGTCATTCAATAATTCCACCTGCATTTCCGCTCCGAACTCCCCTGCCTCGACTTTACCAAGCCTTTGCTTGCAGGAACTAAGAAAATATTCATACAATTCTCTGGCTTTATCCGGATCAGCTGCCAAAAGAAAATTTGGACGGTTGCCTTTTTTACAGTCCGCATATAATGTAAACTGGGACACTGCCAGCAGCTCACCTTGTATATCCAGTAATGAAAGGTTAGTTTTTCCCTGTTCATCCGCAAAGATTCTGAGCTTAATTATCTTATCAATATACTTATCAACCACTGCCCTTGTATCGTCTCTTCCGATACCCACTAACAAAAGAAGTCCTTTTCCTATTTTCCCGACACAGCTTCCTTCCACCGTTACAGAAGCCTGCTTTACCCTTTGAATAATAACTCTCATAAAAACTCCTTAACATAACCAATTTATTTTTTCCTGCAGCAGCCGGTCATTTCTTACATTTTCCTTAAGTTATCTGAATATTCATAAATAGATATTGAGATATAAAATGCTTTGTGCTATAATCGCCAATGAACGATATAATGATAATCAGGTTTTCTGATTAATACTGTTTTGAAACCGCTCGAAGTCCAATACCAGAAAGGTTGATTTCCTTGAAACAATTAATACTGAAATATAAACATGGTTGGGTTTTATCCTATTTTTTTATTTATATTATTTGGTTTTATGCCTTAGAAAAACATATAACCACAGATTATACCCCTGTCCATATTTGGTTGGATGATTATATTCCTTTTAACGAATGGTTTGTAATTCCATATTATCTATGGTTTTTATTTATCTTTGCTACGGTTGCTTATTTTTTCCTTACATCTAAGGAAGATTTTTATAAGGTCACTGCTTTTCTATTCATCGGAATGACCATATGCCTGATTATTTATACCATATGGCCCAATGGACAGAATTTAAGACCGGATTTATCCGAAATCGGCAGGGATAATATATTTATCCGGATCGTTAATGCATTGTACAGTACGGATACATCAACCAATGTTTGCCCAAGTATTCACGTTTTTAACTCCATTGGTGCTAACATAGCCATTCATCGCAGCGAAGCCTTAAAAAAATACAGATGGTTAAGGGCCGGTTCCACCGTATTAACCATCCTGATATCACTTTCTACCATGTTTTTAAAGCAGCATTCCGCTTTTGATGCCATTACAGCCATCGCTTTAAGTGTCATAATGTATTTTCTGGTTTATGGCATAAGCGACAGCCGGCAGTCGGAAAAAGTTAAAGAAAAGAAAGTGGTAGCTAATTATTAAATAAAATTATCTACGATATAATATATGGTTTCAGTTGGTTTTTAGCTGAAACCATATATTTTTTTGGATATCCGGTAGCCGACTTCAACGATTTTACGTCCTGCCTTACCGGGCAGATTCATTGATCTTCCAAGAAACCGGTTATTTATTTTGTTATATAGCTTTTTGTTAGCCTTTTCTAAATAGTCCCATAATTCCTGCTTTTTGGCAAGGCTCTCTTCTGTGTTCTCTTTTATGAGATATACAGAGGAAACCGTCATCATCATACACAGATATTTTATCATATAATTGCGGAGTTTCTTATTTTTTATCAGCATGACATCCGTATCGTCGATCATGATCTTTGTAATGTAGATCTGCTGGTCAATGCGCTTAATCATATTCTTTTCATTGACAGACTGGTCATCTCTTCCGATAAAATAACGGTACAGATTTACATCCAGATAATACATGGTTTTTACATAGGGCAGGGGATGGTAGACAAATATATTATCCACATAAAAGGTGTGCTTCGGCAGTTTTAATTCACAGTCCTTTAACAGTTTGGTTCTATATATGGCAGCATGCATAATAATCTGCTGGCTTTGTTTAAAAAACATAATATCACTCCAGGTAAAAATACGGTCCTGGGGCAGCGCCGTCTTATAATCCATTATCTTATGTTTGTTAATACTAGGCTTTTCATAAACATAATTGGCCAGCATAAGGTCAGGGCTTTGTCCGTCCACTACCAATTCCCTCAACTTATCCAGAACCTTACGCAGTGCTGCTTCATTTACCCAGTCATCACTGTCTACTACCTTAAAGTATAAGCCATTCGCATGAAGCAGGCCGGTATTGACTGCTTCCCCATGACCTCCATTCTCCTGATGAATTGCTTTGATTATTTCCGGATATCTGGCGGCATACTGCCCCGCTATCTTTGCAGTATCATCAACAGAGCCGTCATCGACAATAATAATCTCCACATCATTACCGCCGGTAAGCAAGGTTTCAATGGCATGTTTCATATATGCAGCAGAATTATAGCAGGGTATCGCCACACTTAATAGTTTCATTTTTCATCTTCCTCCTAATGATTATAAAATCCATAATAAACCCTTTATGTTTTAAAGAATTCAAGACCTTTGTATACTTTTACAGTCTTTCGGTAATCAGGGTGAATTATGACTTTCATTAATTCATACTGACAATTATAAAACATAAAGTATAAACATCAATTAGTATTTCCAGAAATTAAGAAATATTAAAATTTAGTAAGGTAATCGTAAGAAATATTTCATTGTGTAACCATTTGGCGAATGATATAATACAAACAAAAACGTTTCCGGAGGTAATTTATGTCATTCGGTTCAAATTTAGAAAAATTAAGAAAAGAGCACAAAATAAGCCAGAGTAAGTTAGGGAATGCATTGGGCATAACACAGCAGATGATCAGCAGTTATGAAAAAGACATCTCCTCTCCTAACATCGAAACCCTGATTAAGATAGCAGATTTTTTTGAAATATCCATTGACCGGTTAGTGGGCCATATCGTCAAATCAGAAAACCCTTTATCCCATAAAGTCCAATTTGACCAGCTGTTTGATTCCTTTTCCGTGGAAGATAAAGAGCGGTGCATCTTAATTTTAAGTGCTCTTCTCCTTGACCGTGAAAAGGCAGGAGAAAAGCAGTTAAAAAAGAAGACCAGCTAATGAATTTATTTTAAGTTTTCCGGATTCAAACATTCTAGCTCAGGTATAACAAAACGACCGTCTTTACGTATCAGCACATCATCAAAATAAATCTCGCCGCCGCCAAACTCCGGAGTCTGGATACATACCAAATCCCAATGGATTGCTGATTTATTGCCATTCGGTGCTATTTCATAGCAGTTACCGGGAGTAAAGTGGAAAGAACCCATAATCTTTTCATCGAATAAAGTATCTTTCATCGGTTTTAACACATATGGATTAACGCCGATGGCAAACTCACCTACATATCTCGCACCTTCGTCCGTATTAAATACTTTATTAATCCGTTCCGTATCATTCGCTGTCGCCTCGATGATTTTTCCGTCTTTAAAGGTAAGCTTAATATTTTCATAGGTGAATCCCTGGAATACAGCCGGTGTATTATAGGAAAGGGTACCGTTAATGGAATCCCTGACAGGTGCCGTATAAACCTCTCCATCCGGAATATTGCATTCTCCGGCGCAGGGGATACAGGGAATTCCCTTGATGGAAAAGCTTAAATCCGTACCAGGTCCAACAATCTTAAC
>JAEZSL010000181.1 GCA_023443925.1 Bacillota bacterium
TATTACATCAATTTACAGAAGTCAATCGATTACATTGAAAATAATTTGGATAATAATCTATATCTGGAACAAATCGCAAAAGCTGCCGGATATTCCGTTCCGCACTTTTACCGGGTATTTGTTGCTATCGTCGGTTGTTCGGTAAAAGAATATGTGAGACGGAGAAGATTAAGTAATGCAATGTATGAGGTAATAACAACAAAACGCAGGATTACCGATATTGCCTTCCAACATGGATTTGGGTCTCATGAAGTATTTACGAGAACCTTTAAATTGGCATTCGGCGCGCCGCCAAGTGTGTTTCGTAAAGGTCGCATGGAACCAGAACTGTTTGAAAGAATCAATTTGCTTTCTAAACTAAATGAAAGCAGGATTATTATTATGGAACCCCAAATCATATGTAAAGAAGAGAAATTACTTGTGGGCATTGCAAGAAAAATGAATCAGAGTGATAACTTAAAGAATGCCCTCATAGAAAAAGTGAAATATGAGTTCAAAGCTAAGGCAGAAACCATTGACAACCGAATTAACAGTGAACTATATTATGCGGCATATGACTATGTGCCGGCAGACATAAGCAGGGCAGATAAAGAAATTAACTACAAATATTACTATTGTGCGGAAGTAGCGGGTTATGAAAAAATCCCGAAAGGCATGGTAAAAAAGACACTCCCGAAGGCTAAATATGCCGTTTTCCATTATGATACGGCAAATAATACCCTTAACGGAGAAAAACTAAGCCAGTCTGTTTATGATTATATCGACGGCATCTGGCTTCCGGCTTCCGGCTTTGAATTAGCCAATACTTCAGATTTCGAAGTGATGGATGAGCAGGAAACCTGGGTAGACTTCTATATTTCAATTAAGTAACCAAGAGCCAGAGTCAGCATAACATGATGGATTAGAATAATGGATAATTAACTTTTATCCGGTTATCCCCTTATTCAATTATCAAAGCTGGCTCTGGCGATTTCATTTACAACCTGAATTTAATCGGGTTTTAGTATACTAGAATGAGAATTATCTTTGATTGTTCAAAGCCGTATGAAGCTCTCGTAAAAAGATCTGGTTTTGTTCTGTTGTTCCGACCGAAACCCGGAGATGCTGGGGATATCCCCAGCCATTGCAGGGCCGGACAATAACTCCTCTTTGCATCAATATATTACTGATTTCCAGTGCATTAAGACCGGTATCATCCCGACAGGCTGTATCCTGACAGATAGTATCGTGACAGATAGTATCTTGGCAGACAGTATCCTGACAGACAGCATTCTGCCGTATGCGGAAGAAAATAAAATTTCCGGAAGAAGGAGTTGGAGTACAGCCCATTTTTCTTAGCTCCTCAATTAATTGTTCCCGATCCCGAATCAGAAGCTCTCCATATTTTCTGCAGGTATCATATTCTTCTTCAAGCAATGTTACGGCGCCTGCCAGTGCAATACGGTTTGCATTAAAAGGTTCACTCACGGTATCGTACATTTGGATAACTTCCGGACGGGCGATGAGATAACCTAGTCTGGCACCGGCTAAGCCGTAATACTTTGAAAAGGTTCTGACGGATATCACATTTTTTTTGTTCTGTATATAAGGAATCATGTCCGAAAGTTCCTCTTTATCAGCAAATTCAGCGTAAGCCTCGTCTACTACCATCCAGACATGTTCTGGAAGCGATTCTATAAAAGTTTCAAACTTTTCCTTTTGTATAACAGTTCCGGTAGGGTTATTGGGATTACATATCCATATCAGTTTTGTTTTAGGAGTAATGGCAGCAATATAATCGGCCGGATTAATGGAATCACTTTCATCCAGAGAGATTTCGATCACCTTAGCACCCATAATTTTTGAGATTTCGCGGTATAGACGGTAAGATTGTCTGGGGACTAGTACTTCATCGCCTTCTTCCAAAAAGGTTTTTGCAATCTCTTCCAGTACACTGCCGGCTCCATGACCAAGGCTGATATAGTCTTTACCGACACCGAATTTTTCTCCCAGCAGCATTTTGAGTTTTTTATAGTTCTTTTCCGGGTAAATATTAATTCTGCTGATTTCGGAAATCATGGCCTCCCTGCATTTTTCAAAAGGGGCATAGGGATTTTCATTGGAACTGAGTTTAATTACCTGGGAAAGACCATATAAGTCCTTTACTTCATCCATACTTCTGCCTGATACGTAAGCTTCACAGTCATAGGCTTCCCGCCTTATACCTTTAATCATCCTGATTCTCCTCTCCAAAAAATGATACGTTAATATTACAAATACTTTCTATGCAGCTTCTCTTAATATAAAAACCAGGTAATTGGTAATGATACCCGGCTGCTTTATTATTATATTAAAAAGCGTGGAAAAGTTGAGAAGCTTAAAATGGCTCTTAATCCGTGAAATGGCTTGCTTTCAGTATAATAATGTAGTATTATAAGTTGAAAAAATGCAGTGAAACGTAAAATAAAAAATGCTTCTAGGATAAAATACATAAAGATATAAGAATTTAATTATAAATTAAATTGGAGGAATACATGAAGAACATTGTGGTTATTGGGGTATCCGGCGGATCGGCTTCCGGTAAGACAACCGTTGTAAATCGGTTAAAAGATATTTGTAAAGACAGAGTAGAGTTAATCAGCCATGATTTTTATTACAAACCTTTTGTGGAACTGACTCCGGATGAAAGAACCCGGGTTAATTACGATCATCCCGATGCCTTTGATACAGAGCTTTTAATTGAACATATTAAAAAACTAAAAGCTGCAGTACCAATTGACCGTCCGGTGTATTCCTATATCGAGAACACTAGACTGCCGGAGACGGTCAGGGTAAATCCTGCAAAGGTAATTATTATAGATGGTTTTATGATTTTTGAGAACAAAGAACTCAGAGAGTTAATGGATATTAAAGTATTTGTGGATACCGATGCGGATGAGAGATTGATCCGGCGGATAATAAGAGATGTTAATGAGCGGGGAAGAAGTCTGGAATCCGTTATTGCACAATATAAGAATACGGTAAAGCCCATGCATGAGCTGTTTGTAGAACCATATAAAAGTTTTGCGGATATTATTATACCGCGGGGCGGTTTAAATGACATTGCAATCGATATGCTGGCTCACCGCATTGAGGCTATATCAAAGGAAGGCTGATGCATTCTATATAAAAGAATATTGAATACTTTCTGGTTTTGATTCAGGTCTTCATTTTGAATTAATAATATCAGTTTATAATATAAGCAGCACAGCCGGATGCAATCATCATGGACTGTGCTGCTTTGGCTTATGCTTAACTATAGTTTTAGAACACTTACCGGTTCGTTATTATAAATCTCGCCGCATTCACGGAACCCGAAACTTTCATAGAGTTTTTTTGCGATCAGGTTATCTGCTTCATAAGAAATCCAGCAGCATTCTGCCGGCCCCGCAGGAAAAGTGCGTATGTAGTCCAGAATTTTACCAAAAGCGTCTGTACCATATCCCTGTTTCTGATACTGGCTTCCGATCATAAGCCGTAAGATACAATAATTATTAGCTGCAAAGGCAGGCTCATCGTATCCCGTAATTCCATATACGACCATGACAAAACCTACCATTTGTTCATCTGCATAAACTGCAAAGGGAAGCGGGCAGCCTCCGTTAATGGATAGGACATAACAGGAAGCGGCACTTGAAAGATTGGACGCAACAAATCGCTGCTGTTCTTTTGTAACTTCCAGCCGAAATAGTTCGCGGCGGTTTTCCAGTGTGATTTTTCTTAGTGTAATGATATATATGCACCTTCTTTACTTTTAATTTTGTCCGGATGAAATAACCTGTATAGGTCAGCTGCCTGTAAATATCAGCTTTTTCAGCTTCCCTTTTCCTGGCTTTCATCTCATCATAGTTTATTTATCATTTTGATACGATCGTATCCGTTTGTTCTGTGTTTGCTTTTCTATTGATCAATAGTTACATTCTTTTACCGGTGTTTTTATTTTAAACAGTTTCTGGTAAAATTAATAGACTTTTTATACAGAATATGGTATGGTATATAATATCCATGGCAATTTTAAGGAAAACAAATGTTCTGCATATATGTTTCTCAGCTTATATTTCTCTGTTTATAATTCTCTGTTTATAATTCTCTGTATATAATTCTCTGTATAATTCCATTTATTTCTGACCGGATATCTGGTTTTTTATTTCTTGGTAAACAGCAAAATTGTATCCATAAAAATATAAATTTTTCTTTTTCGAATCTGGAAATTCTCCATTATCAGACCAGACGACAGTTTCTTGACTTGCGTCTTCTATAAAGGAAATCCAATTGTCATCCTCTAATCCCGGCTGATATTTTTTCCATAGATCCCGATATTCCGTATTTTCATCCCCTGGTATTAATTCCGTAACCGTTTTACCGCTCCATAATTTAAGGTGCTCTGTTTCAGAGTACTTTCTAACGGGCAAAGAATCATCAAAAATCTGAAAAAGACCATATATACTTATAGCAGACACTGTGCTGCCATAGGCCTTCCGCATATTTTTTTGGACCTGTTTCATATCGGCTGTGTCTGGGTAGGTTACTCTGACGGCACAAAGTTTTGGAGCTCCTTTTGTAAAATTAATAAAATAAAATTCTATATTCTCAGTTTTAACTCCAAATAATTTACGATCCTTTATAAAAAAAGAATTATCTTTATTATAATAACTTGTTTCTTTTTCCGTAACCTTATAGGCTTTCATAGCTTCTGTCATACTCATACCCCATTTTGTATCAGGAAATTGTAAAACTGCGTATTCCGTCCCTTTACTGCAGCCGGTAAGTAAGAGAATGGGAGTAAAAAGCAATAAAAATATTCTATTGCAATAATTTCTTATTTTTATTAACATAGCACGGATTCTCCCTTTATTGTGGATTCCTTTATTGCGGATTTAATATAGTTTCACATCTGTCCGGTGAATTAGCTTAGCGTATTTTTATACGTCTGCTTTAATCATAATACTTACAATGGATTTTACAACTACATAATACAAGGTAGTATACTTTTTTTGAATCATAAAATGTGATACAATATGACATGTTGGCTGTATTAACTGGTTTTCTTAATGAAATTAGATATTGGACAATAAGAGATAAAACAATAAGGCAAGTTACAGGATAGAAGAAAGCTTCTGAAAAGTAGAAGTTTTTGGTTTGATAGAAAATTTTCATATATAATCTAAGCTTTAGGAAGATAAGAAATCATCATAAAAAATAAAACCTTCAGATAAGGGAAAAGCTTCAGCAAGAAGCGAGGATTCAAGAAAGGTAAGAGGCTTCAAGCAAGAAGCAAGGAAAGGGGAGACAGAATGAGTGATAGAATAGATTGGGGTATGGAAGAGGCTAAGAAGGCTCAAAATCCCATAGGGACTGTCAATAATAATTCGCAGGTTATGCCGGTTAAGGTATTAAAACAATACTTTGGATATGAAAGCTTTCGTGAGGGACAGGAGAGACTGGTTCAGAGTATCTTAAAGGGGGGAGATGCTTTGGGAATTATGCCCACAGGCGCGGGTAAATCCATCTGCTACCAGGTACCGGCACTGATTCTGCCGGGAATAACCATTGTAATTTCACCATTAATCTCGCTTATGAAAGATCAGGTATCGGCTTTAAATGAAGCCGGCATACATGCAGCTTACATTAACAGTTCCCTGTCAGCAAATCAGGTCAGCCTGGCATTAAATTATGCGAAAGCGGGACGGTACCGGATCATTTATGTTGCACCGGAACGACTGGAAACCGCAGAGTTTCTGGACTTTGCCCTGAATGCTAATATCTCCATGGTTACGGTTGACGAAGCCCACTGTATCTCTCAATGGGGTCAGGATTTCAGACCCAGCTACCTAAAGATCGTAAAATTTATCGAAGTACTGCCAAAACGACCGGTAATCAGTGCATACACCGCTACGGCAACAAAAGAAGTTATGGAAGATATTATCTGTGTATTAAAGCTTAAGACACCGGAGCTGGTTGTTACCGGTTTTGACCGGAAAAATTTATATTTTGAGGTGCGGACACCCAAAAATAAAGATGCCGAAGTCCTTGATTATGTGAAAAACCACCCTCAGGATAGCGGAATTATATACTGTAATACCAGAAACAATGTGGATGAATTGAGGGAGCTGTTAAGCAGGAACGGCATAGATGCAGCCAGGTACCATGCTGGTTTGGGAGATACACAGAGAAACCAGAACCAGGAGGATTTTATTTATGACAGAAAACCGGTGATGGTAGCAACAAATGCTTTTGGTATGGGAATTGATAAGTCTAATGTCCGTTATGTAATTCATTACAACATGCCCAAGAATATGGAAGGATATTACCAGGAAGCCGGAAGAGCCGGAAGAGACGGGGAAGCGGCAGAATGTATTCTATTATACGGTGCGAAAGACGTACAGATTAACCGCTTTTTGATTGAACGGGGAAATGAAAATGAAGAACTGGCGTCTGGCGACAGGCAGCTGGTTTTGGAGCGGGATATGGAACGTCTTAAAAAAATGACTTTTTACTGCTTTACCAGAGAGTGCTTAAGAGAATATATCCTCCATTACTTCGGTCAGTACGGGAAATGTACCTGTAATAATTGTTCCACCTGTTTAGGCGATTATGAAGAAACCGATGTGACGGAGATAAGTAAGGAGCTTATAAGCTGTATTAAGGAAAGTGGTCAGAGATACGGAATCAATGTCATTGTTTCGACCCTAATGGGAAAAAGAACGGCTAAAATCACTGTAAACCAGATGATACAATCAAGCTATTACGGCAAAAGGGCCCAGGAATCGGAAGCCTATTTAAAGCAGATATTGAACAAGCTGCTGGTAGATGGGTTTCTGTCGGTTACCAATGACAAATTTTCCGTTATAAAGCTTACTGGAATGTCTGCTGAGATTTTAGAGGACAAAACAGCAGTAATTCTAAAATTACCTGCCGGGCATGAAGCGGATAAGGCTACCTCAAAAGGCAAAGCACTTCAACGGTCTGAAATTTTAACGTCCAGGGGATTAACTCTTTTCCATCTGCTTCGGCAGGTCAGGAACGAGATTGCGTCAGAGGAAGGAATGCCGCCCTATATTATATTTTCCGATAAAACATTAACGGATATGTGTGTCAAACTGCCTTTTGATAAAGAGGAAATGCTGACAGTTTCCGGTGTGGGAGAAAATAAGTACCAAAAGTTCGGACAAAGGTTTTTAAAAGCAATTGAAGGGTTTACCAATGGGAAAAAAGAAATTCTGCACTATGAAGAGATTCAGGAAGAAGCAGTTGTTCCTCCTTCTGCCGCCGGCCGCAAACGTAAGCAGGAATTCTATCTGACACAGGAGATGAAGGAAGCACTCCAAATGCAGGGAACGGTAACAATAAGCCAGTTTGTGGATGAACTGAATCAAATGCGGGAGAAAGATAGTATGAAAAAACTTACTTCAACGAAGCTCACCGCAAAGCTTAGGGAGGAAGATTATATAATAGACCGCTATAATGAAGCTTACGGCAATAATATAACACTTCCTACCGAGAAAGGGAGAAAAGCCGGAATTACTACCAGTAAGCGGGTCAGCCAGCGGGGAAATGAATATGAAGTAATTATGTATGATGAGAATGCCAGACAACTGCTGCTTAAGATACTGGATAATATGTCAGAGGCTGAGTAATTGTCTGAGCTTTAACTTCGTTGATGGTATGGTTTTACTGCTACAAATCCTAATATTTTACTTATTGGCCTGCAGGCAATACAGAATGCCAAAAGCAGCAGGAGGATTACGTAAAATACAAGACCTGACCATTGAAAGTTTGTTAAGATGAAACCTCCTATCCAGCCTAATAGGCTGGAGCCTGCATAATAAAATAATAGATAAATAGATGAGGCCTGGCCCTTGCAGTCCTTTGGAGCCAGTAAACCCATGAAACTGCTGGCAACGGAATGACCGGCCATAAATCCGAAAGCAACGGCAGCAACTCCGATTATTTTAATGGCTAAATGGTGGTTCAGGGTTAATAATACCCCGGATATGATTATCATTACAGCAAGTCCCAGAATCTTACGGCGTGAATAACGGTCAGCAAGCTTACCAAACAGGATGGAGCTATAGACACCAAACAGATTAACAACAAAAAGGAAACCAAAGAATGTTTGGCTTAAATTATACGGAGGTTTTGTTAACGGATATCCGATATAGTTTAAAATAGTGATATAGGCACCCATCAGCAGAAAAGCAGTAAGATACATAGAAAACAGGTTTTTATTGAGTACCGTTCTTTTCATGGAGGAAATCCATTTGTGGAAGGTGATTTTGGATTTTGTAAAATTCTCTGATTCCGGCAGAAAGATAAAGAACCATAAACTTCCCAGGAGGCTTAAGATTCCCTGAATCAGAAAAGCGATATGCCAGCCGGTAAGATCGGAGAGTGTTCCGATTATCAAACGTCCCGTAAATCCTCCCGTAGCGGTACCAGCTACATAATAACCCATGACTTTTCCTATATTACCTGGAGAAAACTCTTCATTTAGGTATGCCATTGCAATGGAAGGAAAACATGCGATGGAAATGCCTTCGAGAAAACGTATCAGCAAAAATATCTGAAAATCATTTATAAAAGCCGATAAAATAGAAAGGCATGAAGTAACAATTAGGGATAGGCTCATAATCTTTTTCCGGTTTAAGGCACCGGAGAGAAAGGATACAAAGAATAAACTGACAGCAAGTGCAATGGTGGTAAGGGATATGGACAGGCCTGCCGTTGCAGGCGTAATATTGTATTTTTCAGAATATAGGCTTATCAGCGGCTGGGGACTGTACATAATTGCAAATGTTATGGTACTACCGATTAAAACTCCTGCTGAAGCACGTTTTTGTGATTTACTGCCCGGTTCGATATACTGCATAAAATTCACTCCGTTTCATTTGATTGACAGGGTAATTATAGAATATTATAATATAATAGTCTAATGCATAAATTTAATTAAAATCATTACATGGGTGTAATGTGTGGAACTGGAGGATTTTATGGAATGGCAGCAGCTGGAATATTTTATAGTAACGGCAGAGTTACAACATATAACGCTTGCATCTTCGAAGCTGAATCTGACACAGCCGGCTTTAAGCCGATCCATTGCAAGACTGGAAAACGAACTGGGAGTACCCTTGTTTGACCGTATGGGCCGCCGGGTTATTTTAAATCATTATGGGGAACGCTTTCTGGAACATGTAAATAAAATCTTTCTGGAATATGAAGAAGCAAAGCTTGAGATCCAAAGTATGCTGGACCCGGAGAAAGGACAGGTATCCCTTGGGTTTCTGCATACACTGGGGGAGTCTTTTATTCCCGAACTAATCAGGGCTTTTGGTTTAAGTCATCCGGGAATTACTTTTGAACTTTATCAAAACGGAACGAATGCATTAATTGACCAGCTAACCCGGGGAGAAATTGATCTGTGTTTTTCTTATCCGACAGAAAACCCTAATAAGATAGAATGGAATGATTTATGGGATGAAGAGCTGCAGCTGGTAGTTCCGGTAAATCACCCTCTGGCCGGTGAAAGTCAGGTTACGCCGGATATGCTTGAAAATGAAACTTTTATAACCTTTAAACCTGGCTTTGGCCTGCGCAAAATAACGGATGATTTGTTATTAAAGGCAGGTATCTGCCCTAAAATCGCTTTTGAAGGTGAAGAGGTTCATACGATCTGCGGTCTGGTGGCAGCCGGACTTGGGATTGCAATCGTACCAAAAATAAACGGGCCTGACCGGGACAATATATCCGTACTTCATATAAATTCGCCTGAATTCCGAAGAAATATCGGAATTTTAAATAGGAAGGACAGCTATTTATCCCCCAGTGCCAGATTGTTTCTGGATTTTGTTATCAATTATTTTAATAAAACATAACAGACGAGAACGTAATAAAAAACCATGAACCACGATCAGGCAAATCTTCAGCCTTTACTGTGGTTCATGATTTTTATAAGATAACTAAAGTTCAAAAATACTGAAGCTCACTTTATAGTGTTTGTTTGGCTGAAGTTACTGTAATTTGTAAAACCCTGCTGAGAAAAGCGAATTTTTCCTTCATTTTATCATAGGTAGGGCCGGCTTCAATAAATTCGGCAGTACCTTCTATCAGAAAACCGGTTCCCATACTGCGATAACCCATAACTTCTTTACTGCCAAGGGTAATCTGAACATTTTGATTTTGTTCAACATTCTTCTGGGTTTTTCGCATACCGGCTGCCGGTATCAGAATCTTGTCATCCTCTATTACCAGATAAGAATTCCATGTATTTACAACATGTGCTCCGTTGTCTCCGCAGGATACAATTGCAACAACACCTTCATGTGTCAGTACTTCAAAAAATTTTTCATTAAGCATATCTAATCCTCCTATATTTGTTTACTAATTGACAGGTTGATGAGTGTATTATAATATTAAACTGGATATATTAAAATAGCCAGTTTTGAATATTTTATAGGATACAGTTGGAGGAATTCAGTTGATAACATTAAATAGTAATTCAGAAACACCCTTATATATGCAAATTTACGAGCAAATCAGGAATGAAATTATTACCGGCAAGCTGCCGGTAGGATCAAAACTTTCATCCACAAGGCATCTTTCAGATCTCTTATCGGTGGGCAGAAACACAGTAGAAAATGCTTATCTGCAGCTTTCTTCGGAAGGATATGTAGAAAGCAGAACCGGCAGCGGATTTGTGGTACAGGATATCCATAATATGATTTCCTTTGGAACTGGAATTATTACGAGTAAAGGTCCTATGAACACAAAAGAAATTAAACCGATTACTGTTGAGGTTTATCCTTATCATTTTGAATACGGACATTTAAGTTCGAGTGATTTTCCAATGGCTATATGGAGGAAGATTTCAAATAAAGCGTTAGCGGAAATAACTTCGGAGGACATGACAGAATATCAGGACCGGAAAGGGGAAGTCAGATTAAGATATGAGTTAAAAGAATATTTAAGAAGATCCAGAGGGGTTAACTGCAGTGAGGCGCAGATTGTTCTTTGTTCCGGTTTTGAATATGCCCTGTCTATACTGAGTCAGTTGTTAAGAAAGTCCTTTGACCGGATCGCTTTGGAAGAACCGGGATATTTAGGAGCCAGGACAATTTTTCAGAATAATGGGTTGGAAGTTGTCCCGGTTGATATACAAAAAGACGGCTTAGATATAAAGAAACTGGACAGTTCTAAAGCCAGAGCAGTCTATGTGACCCCTTCCCACCAATTTCCGACCGGTGCGGTAATGCCCGTACAAAAACGCCTACAACTGCTGGAATGGGCAAAGGGAAACAATGGAATTGTAATAGAAGATGACTATGACAGTGAACTGCGTTATAATTCCAGACCCATACCATCAATTAGCAGCATAGCCGAAAGTGACAATGTAATCTATATCGGAACATTTTCAAAGGCCTTGTCTCCCAGTATTCGCGTATGCTATATGGTATTGCCGGATATATGGATGAAACGTTATGAAGAAACTTTTAAAATGTATCAGACAACAGTTTCGTTATTACAGCAGCGTATCCTTATGGAATATATTCGCTCCGGTCATTGGGAAAGGCATCTGCGCAAAATCTGTAAAGTAAATAAGAAAAAACATGATTTGCTGATTCGAACCATACAGGAGGAATTAGGTAATGACGTAATCATACATGGTAAAAATGCGGGACTTCATATCCTATTGGAATCAGTTAGAGGATTAAAAGAGGCAGAGATGCTGGATAAAGCCAAGAAATTCGGAGTACTGGTCTCTCCGGTCTCTCCATTCTGGTCTGATGTGAAAAAATATACGGATAACATGGTATTATTAGGTTTTGGAAATATATCCGAAGCAGATATCACTGCAGGCATAAAAGCACTTTCAGCTGCCTGGCGGGAGTAAGTTATCGAATAAAGCCATCATAATTATATGTTTATTAGATTTATGAAAAATCTAAATGTTCTTGCAACCAAAGAGAATTTTTTCCTACTTTATTAATAGAAGGATAAAAAGGAGGTGGACAATATCTTTTCAATAATGGACGATGATAAAATAGTTGATTTATATTGGGAGCGTTCGGAAAGAGCAATTTTAGAAACCGATTTAAAGTACGGACATCTTTGTAAGAGCATAGCAAATAATATATTAGCTAATGAAGAGGATGCTAAGGAGTGTGTGAATGATGCATATTTAGGGGCATGGAATGCGATGCCTGTCCAAAGGCCGAAGAAATTAATTCCTTTTTTGGGGAGAATTGTACGTAATATTTCTTTAGACCGATATGATTATAATAACGCTCAAAAACGCAGCAAAAATCTGGAGGTTATACTTTCGGAACTGGAAGATAGTCTGTCCAAGCCAGGTGATAATACAGAAAGTAAATACGAAGAGGGAGAGATAGCCAGGGCGATTAGTAATTATCTGCGAACCATTGTTAAGGTCAATCGAAATATTTTTATTAGGAGATACTGGTATTCTGAGCCAATTAAGCAGATTGCCTCCAGTTATGGTATGAGTGAAAGTAAAGTTAAGTCAATGCTGTTAAGAGAAAGAAAAAAACTGAAAAAATATCTGGAGAAAGAAGGTATCACAATATGAAGCAGATAGAACTTTTTCAGACCATCGGACATATAGATGATGATTTAATTATAGACGCCGGTTCAGATAAGTTTACAGATATTATTACGGATTCTTTCTTAGATACGGGTAGAGATGCTGCTTCAGATTCCGGTGCAGCTAAAAGAACTAGAAGATTCATAAGGCGTAAGCTTATCCCCGCAGCTGCAGGCTTTATACTTATTGCTCTTGTTCTAACCATAGTTTCCAGGATCAGCAATCACACAGATTTGATATTATCCGGGAACATCAGCGTCAGATATATTGATAAAGCACCCACATTTAACAATAGCTATTCCCTGGCAGAAAGGCTTACGGAAGAAGAACTGTTTCATAAATATAATACGGATGTATTTTTAGGAACAGTAAAGGAAATCAAAAATATAGAAATATCCTTTGGCGGCAGTAAGGAATACAGGGCAATTGCCAAAATTAAGATCAATAAAGTATACCGGGGAGATAAAAAAGCTGGGGAGGTAACTGCCATTTTACTGCCGTGCCCAATTAATACGGGAGTCATAGTGGAAGATACCGAGGTGATATCAAAGATAAGGGTTGGAGAAAATGGGATTTTTATGCCTGTTAAATACGATAAAGAATCCGTAGAAGTAGTAAACAGCGAGAAATTATATTTAAGCGAATTGACAGAGTATGGGTTGATGGATGGAGTACGTTTTGCATTTCTGGAGACGGAGGATGGATTGATCTTCGATCGTACTTCTTATGAGTCAGTGAAAGCTGCAGCTTCGATTCAGGAGATTGAAGACTATGTTATGAAAATGCTTCGTAAATAGGATTATTCTTATCACATTAATATTCTGGTATGTAATTTATCTTAGCATGCAGAATTGGAACCACGAATTCCGGATAATTATAATGTGGTGAATTTAAGATAATTATAATGGGGATATTTAAGATAATTATAATGGGTGAATCAAGATAATTATAATGGGTAAATTCAAGATAATTATTATGCGGTGAATTCACGATAGCTATAATGCGTTAGAATCCGGATAAAGCAGTATCGGTACTGCTTTTATCCGGATATTCTCTGCATAGGTTTCAAGCAGGGTATATCATTTTGCTTTTAGTATAGGTTTAAGATAGTAAAAACTATCGTAATAAAGTTGGCCATATTCTTTTGCAAAAAGCTGGACTTAGAAGTATTGTCTTAAAATTGTTTAGTATGTATTATCTGCAGCTTCCACAGCTTTTCCGTCTATAAAGGTCTTAATTACATTGGTCTGTGATAACATAATATCACCATCCGTCAACACAATATCCGCATCTTTGCCAACGGTAAGAGAACCCACCCGGTCCTGGATACCGATATGCTTTGCAGGGTTTATCGTAATGGCTTTTAATGCTTCGAAGGGTTCCATACCGGATTTGACAGCAAGCCCGGCACAAAGTGCAAGATACTGCTGGGGAATAACAGGGCTGTCGGTAATGATGGATACGGTCAGTCCGGCTTTTGCCAGAATACCTGGTGTAGTAAAAGTTTTGTTTTTAAGCTCAAACTTGGTAGCATGACCCAGAGAGGGACCAACGGCAACGGGTATGTTTTCTCTGGCAAGTTCATGAACAATCAGGTGGCCTTCCGTACAATGTTCCAGAGTAAGCCCTACATTGAATTCTTTTGCAATACGGATTGCGGTAAAGATATCGTCAGCTCTGTGTGCATGGGCTTTTAAAGGAATTTCACGGTTTAGTACGGGGAGAAGTGCTTCCAGTTTCATGTTAAAAGCCGGCTTCTTTAGTATATCGTCTCCGGCAGCCTGGAGTTTATCCCGGTATTCCGCCGCCTGGCACAGGATTTCACGGAGTTTGGCGGCTGTTGACATACGGGAATAGTTATTTTTATCCTTGTAAACACGTTTGGGATTCTCACCAAAAGCACACTTCATGGCAATCTTTTCTTTAACTATCATGTTATCAATGCGTAATCCGCTTAATTTAATGGCAGT
>JAEZSL010000039.1 GCA_023443925.1 Bacillota bacterium
GATTTCCGTTTCTTCCTTGGCGCTCAGTGGTTTGGGAAAGGATTTCACTGAAAAAGCACCTCAACGATTAGGGTTTATTACCAGTCTATGATAGTATAATAAATTAAGTGCCTTTCCTATTATTTAAATTTATAAATATTTTTAATATTTTTTTAAATTCATTTGCAGATAAAATCCAATAATCCCGGAAGGTATAAAGGACAATATCCTTATACCACTCAGGGATTATTTCGTATATCCTATGTTATGTGTCTGAAACACTCATGCTCAGTTTAGCCAGGCATAACAGTTTTCTGACACACCCTAATTTTTATTGCTCCTTGAAGCTTTCCTTTTCAATATACATTTTCAGACTGTAAAATAACTGTTTAACCTCCGGGATATGAAGGTGATCAAATAAATCCGCGGCACAGACCACCATTTTCCCGGTATATAGAGGTATCTCATAAATCAGTCCCAGTTTATGATTCCGGTCGAAATTATCAATTACCTGTACTATGGTCTCACCTGCTGCGTTATCCTCATCCAGTACAACCGGTCTGGACAGATTGACAATTTGTCTCCACTGCCACCCGGAACAACTCTGGGTCGGGAAGTGCTTTAGTGCCGGATGATCCTTTTTGCAGATCAGCCCCAGCGTGCCGGGCGCAATATCCAGGCCCTTATCTTCACAGGCTTTTTTAAACATGGGATAACACCAAAAATCCGTCGGGAAAAAGCCTTCTATGCTGTTCTCCCATTTGCTTGAGAATACACCTATCGTTTTACCCTGTTTTAAGGCTTCCTCTGCTTCTTTTGAATAAGCCGGAAACAGCAGAGAACCTTCCTCTTCGCTCAGGCTGATATCCGGATAAACCCATAAAGGGTAGTGGTTTTTGATTCCGCCTAAATTTAATTCCATATAAAGCGCACTTGGGTTTTCGAGCTCCTTAAGCTGTATACTTACCTTTTGTATAAGGCTTAAACTTCCTTTCAGTGCCCGGACATTGTTGCAACTCATTACTCCTAAGATTTCATCCTCTGCTGACCGCTCCATCTCTGAATAATAAGTTTTATGTCCTTCACCCTTTAAGGTACTCATTTCTTTCCCGAAATCATTTGTATTACTCCGGTGCTTGTATATGGTTACCACCAACGTACCGTCTGTAATAGCCTCTTCACCATAATTATGAACCCATACTTCACCTTCAATGGCTTCACCGCTTTTATAGATGCCCTTTTCCATTTTAAACAGTACGACTCTGGAATTACAGAATTCCCTCCATTGTTCCGGTCTTATAAATCCCTTGGTGTCAAGAAAGCTGTCCCAGATACCCACAAGTGCTGTCCCCTGCCCTGGGAAGTCCTGCAGCCCAAGCAGCTGGAAACCGCTGAGGTTATCGGTTCGAAGCAATGCTTCCATTTCCTCCTTATAACACTGCACCAGCAGATCGCCGGAATTAAAATAGAATTCCTCCCATTGCTTTTCCAGCTTCTTTTCTTTTAACCTATCCCAAAATACTTTTAAGGCTGTGGAAGCTGTTATTCCCCTATATTTTTCAGCCTCTTTAAAATTCGGACTAGCCTGGTATTGTCCGACTTCATGGGAAATTACCGGAATGACAGAATTTGAGACAGCTGTCTTATAATCTCCGAGAGTATGATAGGACTCCCCAAGCTGCAGATGTCCAAGCGGTTTATCCCCGTGGGAAAAAGAAGCTCTCACATTATCGGTTTTCGCGGTTCTCATGGTAATCCATAAATCATCCTCTCCGGTACATACCGGATCCTCAAGAAAATTATTTGAGCCCTGGGTATATAATTTATCCGGCCGTTGTTTCTTTAAAACCTTCAATAAATCAGCAAAAGCTTCAACATCACCTATCATTTCATTGCCAACGGCAAAGATAAGAAAGGATGGATGGTTCCCGAACTCCCGAAGCAGTTTTTGTGACTGGTCATACAGGTATTCATTCAAACTTCTGTCGCATAAGGAATTATCTTCCTTATAAAAGCCATTGGCAAAACAGGATAATTCCACCTGAAGATAGATCCCCTCCCTGTCGGCAGCTTCAAAAGCGGCTTTTGGGGGACACCAGCTGTGGAACCGGTAATGATTGATTCCATATTCTTTTGCCTGTCTGTAGATCTGTATCCAATCCTCGGTTTTCATAGGCGCATATCCGGTCAGGGGATAGATACAGCAGTCCAGATTTCCTCTTAAGAAAACAGCTTCCCTGTTGATTTGAATGCTCTGCCCTAAAACCGCAGCATCCCGAAATCCTGTAACCGTATTATAAACAGCCTTACATGCCCTGCCTTTTATACTGATTTGAAATTGGTAAAGATTCGGGTTAAATTCATTCCATAAAAAAAGCTTTTCTTCTGAAATCCGCAGCTGCAGATAATTCATGCCGGGTTCTAATATCGATTCACAACCGGATTCTTTTACCGCCTGCGCTTCGAGCCGCCCATATAGAACACAAAGTTTCACCTGCTGTTCTTCACAGTAATTTCTCACACTTAGATCAATATCAAAAGCATTCATATCCCTGCATTTTTTAATTACAACATTCTCTATAATAACCGTATCAAAGGCTTCAAGTGTGATATTTCCTAATATTCCGTTCCAATTGGTCTGGGTATGCTCCGTGTACTGATGTCCATTGTAAAGACTCTCCGGAAAATCCTCATAAAGGGCCAGATTATTATCAACTTCAACCATTATTCCATGAGCCCCGGCGGTAAGCCAGGTACTAAGCTCATGTTTCTGGGGTATCAGGGTTTCATGAGAGGAGGCCACAAGCTGTCCATCCACAAATACTCTGGTATATTTCGTGCGTTCCAGACAGAGATATATTTTTTTACCCTCAAACTCCGCAGGAATTATAACATCTTTTTTATATCTGCAGATCCCGGTATACGGCCTCCTTCTGCAAAGAAATTTTGTCTCTGCAGATGGCGCTGCCAGGCATCCTTTTTCACTTACTTCAGTTGTGGAAGGAAGATTTATATTATCATTAAAATCTCCCTCTGTACCAAATGCAAATTCCCAGACTCCGGCCAGGTCAATGACGCTTGCCTGCTTATCAGTAGTAATCGGATATTCATGTACTTTGCCGGCTTCAACCGGTATAATCCCATTGTCTCCCATGTCCTTACCTCTTCCTATTTAAAGCAAATCATTTATTTTATTATTTTATAAGATTTATAATTATTATAATTACTTTTTCGGGTTAAATCTCTATTTAACCGGCGTCTATAAGCTTTCAGAAGCCTCTTCCATTTCATACATTTCAGAAATCTTATTTTAAATCAATAATTCCGGTATCATAGGCTTCCAGGGTTATCCTTATATTTCCCTGATCCGTAAGTATGCCGGCAGTCTGTTCCTTGTCACTGTTATTTATTACGACAAGTTTTCTGCTGCTGGGATAATACGCACACTCCGTATTCAGATTATCCGTTATATATTTTTGTGCTATACTCTCACCATAACTGTAAAGAATGATATTGAACAGCAATCTGGTATTTTCTTTTGACATTTCATAGGAAGCCAGGTAAATTCCTTTTCCTTTACCGAAATCGTGAAGGGTCAGTACCGGCAATTTATTTTCAGCCATTAAAACCTTTGTATTTTTATCGGTTAAATAGATATTTTCCCTGCCTTTCATGGTGCAGCCATCCGGCAGAAGTCCCGGAATGTTTTCTAACTCGAAACGCCAACGGCCATGGTTTATTTTAGAACCGGTATCTTTATCTACCCCTAAAATATGAGCCATACTAAAAAAGGTATCCGAGCCGCTTACTGCAGAAGGTTCATTCACACCAATATATATACCGCCTTCATGGACCCATCTGGTCAGGTTTTCTATAAGTTTTTCATCCTTCCACGCATCCCCGCCGCTCCAGGCCGATCCCTCTGTACCTCCATTTATAATTACATCAATCCCTTCCGGCACACCGTTTTTTATTTCTTCAAAATCAAGGAATTCCACCTCAAAGGGCAGACCGGATAAGCTTTCATTAATATGTATTAAATCATGCAT
>JAEZSL010000196.1 GCA_023443925.1 Bacillota bacterium
AGGTACAGAAGAACTGGCGCACATGGAAATTGTAAGTGCGATTGTTCATCAGCTTACCAAAAATTTAAGTATCGAAGAAATTAAAGCTTCCGGATTTGACACCTATTTCGTTGACCACACGGTAGGCTTATGGCCTCAGGCAGCCAGCGGCATGCCTTTTAGTTCAACGTTCTTCCAGTCGAAAGGCGATCCCATTACCGATCTTCATGAAGATATGGCAGCAGAACAAAAAGCAAGAACCACCTATGATAATATCCTCCGCTTAGTAAAAGATCCGGACATCATTGATCCTATCCGTTTCTTAAGAGAAAGAGAAATCGTTCATTATCAGAGATTCGGTGAAGCAAAACGGGTAATATCAAGCATAAAAGAGGTTATATAATTAAAAACTAAAATTCAAGCATCAAAACCTTATAAAGATATGAAAGAATATTTCTTTCTATATCTTTTTATGTTTACTTGCCTCCTGTATAATCAAGTGGATAATTAGGTGTATTTTTGTGGTTCTATATTGCGAACTTAAAATTCCATCCCCCTATAGGGCTTGTATAGTACTTAAAAGTACGGTACCATGTATCCTGTTTGAACCGTGTAAATTATTTGAACACGAATGCAATATTTAGAAGGCAATATATAGAAAGCACTATGTAAAAATAATATAAGGAATGTAATTTATAGAAAGCAAAAAAGAAATCCCAATTTAAAGAAGGCATTATATAAAAAGTAATATAGGTATGTAATTTAATAAAGCAATATAAGGAGTACCAATTTAAAAAAGCAATATAGGAGGGTGTAAGGATGAAAAAGAAACTAATAATGCTATTACTAACAACAACATTAATTACGGCCATAGTGACAGGTTGTACAATTAATACAAGTATGAAAGGGAAATCACCTGCATCTTCACCAGAAACTTCTTCTGAAATAAAAGATTCACTGACCATTTCAATTGGAAGCGGTTTCGAGGATGGTAATTTTGATCCATGTACCGGCTATGGAACCTTTGGTTATGGCCTGTTTCATACCTCATTACTTAAAATAACCACGGAGGTTAAGACGAAAGGTGATTTAGCTGCAGATTATACGGTCAGTGAGGATGGTTTAATTTACACCTTTACTTTGCGGGACGATGTAAAATTCTCAGATGGACAGAAACTGAAACCGGAGGATGTTGTATTTACCTTTAATACTGCGAAGAACAGCGGTTCCAGCGTAGATTTAACAATGATGGATAAAGCTGAAGTAATGGATGGAAATAAAGTAAAATTCACCTTGAATAACCCTTTTTCACCATTTACCCGTACGGTAGCTTTACTTGGAATTGTGCCGGAACATGCCTATAACGAAACTTATGCATCAAACCCCGTTGGAACCGGGCCTTTTAAAGTAAAACAACTGGATGTAGGGCAGCAGCTTATTGTGGAACCCAATGAATACTACTATGGGACAAAATCACAGTTTAAGCAAATCACGTTCTTAAGCATTGACGAAGAGACTGCTCTAGCTGCAGCTAAGTCCGGTCAGCTGGATCTGGTTATGGTAAATCCGGAATATGCAAAAGAAACGGTTGACGGTATGCATATTGAAAACATTAAAACTTCGGATAACCGTGGGTTTAACCTGCCCTGTATTCCGGAGACGGTAAACGCCGCCGGTGAAACGGTTGGAAATAACGTTACTTCAGATCCTGTTGTCAGAAAAGCATTGAATATCGGAATCAGCCGCCAGGAAATTATTGATAACGCGCTTAACGGAGTCGGCACCGCCAGTTGGGTACGCTTTGAAGGCTTACCCTGGGCAAACGAGGAACCGGCCTTTCAAGACGGACAGGCAGAAGCAGCTAAGGCTCTGCTGGAAGAAGCAGGATGGGTGGATACGGACGGCGACGGTATCCGTGAAAAGGACGGGCTGAAGTGTGAATTCCGTATATCGGGCCGTACCGACGATTTACAACGCTATAATTTAGCCGTGGCTTTTAGTGAAAATGCAAAACCCCTGGGGATTAATATAATCGCAGAGGCACTGGACTGGACAACCTGTAAGCAGACTGCCAGAAATATACCCACCTGTATTGGTACAGGTGATTACAATTTCGTCGATGTTTACAATGCGTTCCATTCCTCTTTTGGGGGAGTGGATGTGGTGAATCTGAGTAATGCTGCGATGTATTCCAATCCCACGGTGGATGCTTATCTGGATGAAATGATAGCGGCCACATCAGAAGAGGAGGCCATAGAGCTCGGTAAAAAAGCGCAGTATGACGGCAATACCGGGGCAAATGTGGACTTTCCATACATCTGGCTGGTCAATATTGATCATACCTATTTTGTACGTGACGGACTGGATATTGGCACACAAAGAATACATCCCCACGGACACGGGGCACCCGTCATTCAAAATCTTAATGAATGGACGTTTTCAAACGAAAGGTAAAGACAGGTGTTCTTCGGGCAGAAGAGGTAATCGTTCTTCTGATGCATTTGAAACGGTATGATTGGAGACAAAATCAATGAATCAACTTATGAAATATGTAATTAACACTCTGCTTCGTATGATACTGCTCTTGTTTGGGGTCAGCATTATTACATTTTTATTGGTAGTATCTTCTCCCATAGATCCGGTGGATGCTTATGTAGGCGCCGAATCCAATGTATCTCAGGAACAAAGAGAGAATATTGCGGAGCATTGGGGATTGAATAGACCACCGGCAGCGCGTTATCTCACATGGCTTACCAACCTGCTTCACGGTGATATGGGTACCTCCATTACGTATCAGAAGCCGGTAACGGAAATTTTGGCCAGCCGTTTTCTTGCTTCACTTACTCTGATGGCAGTGGCCTGGCTATTCTCCGGAATACTTGGATTTTTCCTGGGGGTTATGTCAGGGGCAGCTCAGGGAAGTCTTTTTGATAAGTGTGTGAAAACTTTCTGCTTTGTGCTGTCCTCAACTCCTGCCTTCTGGATTGGACTGCTGTTATTGATGCTGTTTTCCGTACAACTGGGGTGGTTTCCCATCGGACTGGCTGTACCCATCGGTAAGTTATCCAGTGAGGTTACCTTTACAGAGCGGGTACATCATCTTATATTACCCGCTTTTACCCTGAGCATTACCGGGATTGCCGGTATCGCGCTGCATACCAGACAGAAAATCATCGATGTATTAAAAACCGATTACATATTATTTGCAAAAGCCAGAGGAGAAAGTAAATGGACACTGATAAAAAGGCATGGACTTAAGAATATCGCCATTCCTGCCATAACACTGCAATTCGCATCGTTTAGCGAATTGTTTGGCGGAAGTGTTCTGGCGGAGAATGTCTTCTCGTATCCCGGCTTAGGCAGCGCTGCAAGTGCCTCCGGGTTAAAAGGGGATGTTCCTTTGCTGCTTGGGATTACATTATGTTCTGTTGTATTTGTTTTCGTCGGCAATTTAACGGCAAATATACTTTATGGCATACTTAATCCTCAAATTCGGGAGGGAGGGAAGCTTGGATGAAAAATCCCGGAATTAAAAGTAAAATGAACCGGCGTACAAAGACTGTGGTTTTGGCAGGCATAATTATTTTCCTGCTTGTGATAATCTCCATAGCCGGAATTGTCATGAGTCCAAAGCTTTATGCCCCGGATTATACGGCGAAAAAACTTGGCCCTTGCCTCCTGCATCCTTTTGGAACGGATTACCTGGGACGGGACATGTTCTTTCGCTCAATTAAAGGCCTTTCTACCAGTATACTTATCGGAACCCTGGCGGCAACGGTCAGTGCTTTTATGGCGCTTACTTTCGGGCTGCTAGCGGCAACCGCCGGCGGGTGGGTGGACAAGGCAGTTTCCTATTTTGTGGATCTGTTTATGGGAATACCGCACCTGGTTTTACTTATGCTGATCTCCTTTATGCTGGGAGGCGGGTTAAAAGGCGTTGTCATTGGTGTTGCCTTAACCCATTGGCCTAACTTAACCCGAGTAATCCGCGGTGAGGTCATGCAGATTCGCAACGCACAATATGTAAAAACTGCCCGTAAGTTTGGCATCGGTAAGCTGCAGGTTGCATGGGGCCATATTGTTCCCCATGTAGTGCCCCAGTTCATTATCGGATTAATCTTACTGTTTCCCCATGCCATTCTCCATGAAGCGGGATTGACCTTTTTGGGTTTCGGACTTCCTATCGATGCACCGGCAATCGGAATTATATTATCGGAAGCACTTAAGCACATTGCCACCGGTATGTGGTGGCTGGTTTTATTTCCCGGAGTGATGCTGGTTATGGTGGTAATGATGTTTGACAAACTGGGTGAGCAGATCAAGCTGCTGCTGGATCCTGCCAGTGCCCAGGAATAAAGGGGGAATTAGGATGAGTTCTGTCAATCTGCTTGATGTTCGTAATCTGTCGGTTTCCTTTCGTATGTACAGCCAGGGATTAGAACAGAAGGAAATAAAGGTAATCAGCAATTTAAGTGTATCGGTAAAAGAAGGAGAAATTCTCGCCGTTGCCGGTTCGTCCGGATCGGGTAAAAGCCTGCTGGCCCATGCCATATTAGGCATCCTGCCGAACAATGCACAGGTAAATGGTGAAATGCTATATCAAGGTAAAACACTCACTGGTGAACAGCAGCAAATGCTTCGGGGAAAAGAAATCGCACTGGTACCCCAATCGGTGGAATACCTGGATCCATTGATGAACGTAGGAAAGCAGGTTATAGGAACCAGTGGCAGCCGTGAAAAGCAGGAATCGGTATTTAAAAGATACGGATTAGCAGGTTTTGTGAAGAAAATGTACCCTTTTCAGCTATCCGGCGGGATGGCAAGGCGTGTCCTGGTATCTACTGCCGTAATCAGCGATGCGAAACTGATTATCGCAGACGAACCGACTCCGGGTTTAAGTAAGGAGATTGCACAAACAGCCATGGGTCACTTCCGGGCACTTGCGGATGAGGGGCGGGGTGTTATGCTGATTACCCATGATCTGGACCTTGCATTGGCTTATGCGGACCGGGTTGCTGTCTTTTATGCCGGCACCACCGTAGAGGTGGCACCGGCAATAGATTTCCGGTCAGGACCGGATGCATTGCGGCATCCATATACCAAGGCATTATGGCGGGCAATGCCCCAAAATGGTTTTCAGCCCATAAAAGGTTCACAGCCATATGCGGGTGAGCTTCCGAAGGGATGTCTGTTTGCCCCGAGATGTCCCCTAAGAACCATAGACTGTGAACAAAGGCCTGCCATGCGTAGCTTACGAGGAGGAGAGGTGAGCTGTATACATGCTACTTAAAGCAAAGGATCTTAGTTTTGGTTACTCCAAAAATAAATTAATATTAAATCATGTTAATTTTGAAATGAATGCCGGGGAGCGGGTAGCACTCATCGGGCCGTCCGGCTGTGGGAAAAGTACGTTGTCCCAGATTCTGGCCGGTTATTTGAAACCTTCTTTCGGAGAGGTGCTATTGGATGGAAAACCCCTTCCTGATAAGGGCTGCTGTCCGGTGCAGCTAATCTACCAGCATCCTGAAAAAGCCGTTAATCCCAGGTGGAAGATGCAAAAAACTTTAAATGAAGCCTGGAAGCCTGACGATGCTTTCTTATCCGAAATCGGAATTGAAAAGCAATGGCTTAATCGTTATCCCGGTGAATTATCCGGTGGAGAGTTGCAGCGTTTTTGTGTGGCAAGAGCGTTAGGCCCTCAGACACAGTTTATCATTGCCGATGAAATGAGCACCATGCTGGATGTCATAACCCAGGCCCAGATCTGGCAGCTTATGCTGAATATAGTTAATAAAAGAGGTCTGGGGCTTCTGGTGGTTACACACAGCCTGGAGTTGGCTGAGCGCACCTGTTCCAGAGTCGTAAAATTTGAAGAGACTGCCGGACTAAACTAAAAGCTGATGGATACCACAAAGGCCGCAAAACAATTTGCAGCGGTATGGCGGGCAACAATTACAGCCACTACAAATATATATGTAAAGATATACAAACCGTAAAGGCTGAAATTGAAAATCAGCTCTTTGCGGTTTTTATATGCGTTTCATAACGAACATAGGTGTATAATGTACGGCAAAAACGAGTCAGAGCAGTTCAATTTATATACCGGTATTAAGGTTATATTATGAAAGGTTTCAAAATCAATCCAGTTATTATAATTGAGGATAATATTAATGGGATACCGTATGATATAAGGATACCCAAATACTGGAATATGTGTTATAATGTTATGAACCCTAAATATAAATAAAAAGGATGTTTATAATGAAATTAATTCTAATTATAGAGGATGATGAAATAATACGTACAGAATTAGCCATAGTACTGCGAAATAATGGATATAAATCAGCTGTAATTACAAATTATACCGATATATTGGATCAAATAAATTTATTAAAACCTGACCTTATTCTACTTGATATTGGTCTGCCTGGTACGAATGGATTTGACATATGTACTCATATACGTGCAGAATCTTCTGTCCCTATTATTTTTGTAACAAGTAGAAATACAGATATGGATGAACTTAGAAGTATTACCTTGGGTGGTGATGATTTTATAACAAAGCCATACAATATACCAATACTTCTTGCAAGAATAAGTGCTTTATTAAAAAGATCTTATCCGATTGAAAATCGTGAGATATTAGCTTATAAAGATGTTCATTTATGTTTAGATACCTGTAAAATTGAATATCGTTCAATGAATATAGAATTAACTTTAAATGAACTTAAAATTTTAAGTTTTTTATTTAAGAATAATGGGAAAATAGTACCAAGAACAGACCTGATTGAATATTTATGGGACAACCAGTGCTATATTGATGATAATACGTTAAGTGTAAATATCACAAGAATACGTGGAAAATTAGAACAGATTGGACTAAGGGAGTTTATAAAAACTAAATACAAACAAGGGTATTCAATATGAAATTAAGGGATTATTTACATGATCAAGTTTCTTCCTGGCTTCTAAATATAATCGGAGTCATATTACTATCTGTCTTTTTATATTCTGCCGGTAATGACAGTACAATAATCATATTAATCGATATTGTCTGGTTCTGTATTTTACTAATGTTTTATTTAATAGATTTTTATAATAAAAAAATATATTATTCCCAGTTGCTTGAGCTTATGGAGGAGCTGAAAGATAAATATTTGATTGCTGAGGTTATGAATAAACCTAAAAACTTAGAGGGTAAGATTTATTCAAATCTATTAAAACAGGCAAATAAGTCCATGATGGAAAAAATAACAGAAACAAGCAGTGAAAGGAAAGAATATAGGGAATATGTAGAGCAATGGGTTCATGAGATAAAAACTCCCATTGCAGCTGCAAAATTACTTTGTGATAATAACAAATCCAACTTAACTAATAAAATTTCATTAGAAATTATTAAAATCCAGTATTTTGTTGAACAGACACTATTTTATGCCAGAAGCGAGAAGGTAGAAAAGGATTATCTTATCAGGGAAATTTTACTGAATAAGATTATACATAATACGATTTCAGTAAATAAGGAGCACCTCCTCTACTATAATATTACTGTGAACGTGGAAGAAAATTATGAAACGGTATATACGGATCCAAAATGGCTGGAATTCATTCTAAAGCAAATTCTAATGAATGCGGTTCAATATAAAAAAAATCAGGATGCAAATGTGATATTTCGTACTTTCATAGTTCAAAATGGAATTCAGCTACATATTACAGATAATGGTATTGGAATCCGAGAAGAGGACTTGTACCGAATATTTGAAAAAGGGTTTACTGGGAATAATGGCAGAATAGGAGGACATTCCACCGGTATCGGCCTGTATTTATGCAAACGCCTTTGTGATAAACTTGGATTAAAAATATCAGTAGAATCTAGATTAAATGAGTATACGACGGTTATTATTTTCTTTCCAAAAGGAACATTTATCAAGTTCAATGATAATTAGAATAATTACAAAATTGAAAGAATTCTGTAAGAGAATAAGATACATTTAAAGAAAACTACCTGCTATACTTAATTTGTTTGATAACTGATTTTTTCTAGTATGGATAGGAGGACGAGTATGAAAGGAATTCTAAGAATTGATCATATTGAGAAATATTATGGTAATAAGACAAATATTACAAAGGCAATTAACGATATTAGTTTTGTAGTACTTGAAGGTGAATTTATTGGTATTATGGGAGCTTCCGGCTCTGGTAAGACTACACTACTTAATTGCATTTCAACCATTGATACTGTTAGTTCAGGGCATATTTTTTTAGATAACGAAGATATCACAGAGATAAAAGATAAAGATCTATCCAGGTTCAGGAGAGAAAATCTTGGATTTATATTTCAAGATTACAATCTTTTAGATACCTTAACGATAAGTGAAAATATTTCTCTTGCTTTAACCATTAATCAGACAGCACCGGAAAAAATAGACGTAATTGTTAGCAATATAGCTGCACAGCTTGGCATTAGTGAAATTCTGCACAAATTTCCATATGAAGTATCAGGAGGACAAAAACAACGGTGTACCTGTGCGCGGGCAATGGTTAATAATCCAAAGCTTATTCTAGCAGACGAACCAACCGGAGCTCTTGACAGTAAATCTTCCCAGATGCTGCTTGGGGCAATACAGAGCATGAATGAGGAATTTAATGCCACCATTCTTATGGTTACACATGATGCATTTTGTGCCAGCTATGCAAAGCGGATATTGTTTTTAAACGATGGACAGATTTTTAACGAGTTAAGACGCGGATCAAAAACAAGGAAACAATTTTTTAATGAGATACTTGAAATAATGGCTTTGTTAGGAGGGGATTTAGCAGATGTACGTTAAATTATCGCTCCGCAATATAAAAAGGTCCATAAAGGATTATGGTATTTATTTTATAACAATTACACTTGCAATCGCCTTAATGTATTCATTTTTAACACTGGCCTTCTCGGATGGAATACAGGCATTATCAGACAATATGCACAGTTTTACTTATATGATACTATTTCTATCTATTATTATTACATTTTTAATTGCTTTTACAGTCCGATATTCCAACAGATTTATAGTAGAAAAAAGGAAAAAGGAATTTGCTGTTTATCTTCTGTTGGGAATGGAGAGGCGTCTGTTAAGGAATATGTTTTGTATTGAAAATGGTATAATCGGTATACTTGCCTTTGGTGTCGGTATCGTTACAGGTTCTTTACTTTCGCAAATCTTTACAGTTTCAATCATGAAATTATTTGAAGTCAGTTTTAGATTTGAACCGGCTGTGACTATGAAACCGGTTCTGTTTGCATTTCTTTGTTTCCTTATTATGTATGGGATTAACATTATTAAGACCGGAAAAATTATTAATAAGATGCCTGTAGTTGAAATGCTTTACAGCACAAGATTCAATGAAAAGTCTCAATATAAAAAGACATATAATTATATAATATCAGTACTTGTGTCCTGTTTCCTCATAATCCTGGCAGCGTTCTTACTAAAAACAGGAATGGGCCGCAGCGATAATGGAGCGTTAATATACTTATTTATTGCTCTTGTACTTATTATTGTCGGGATACTGGTAATATATAAGAGCATACCCGGTTTGTTCTATATAATTGGAACTAGTAAAAGAAAGTGGATGCTAACCGGTATGAATCTGATAATGTTCCGGCAGCTTACTTCGAAACTGAATACTACAGGAAAAACTATGGGGGTCATGGCTATTTTATTATCAATTGCCTTAAGCGGTATGTGCTTTGGATTATCTTTGGGGGAGATGTATAAGATTAATATAAAGGCAGAAGCACCTTTCGATGAAGGAATTGCAATTGATGTACCAGGTATAAAAAATTTTAAAGATGTGGTGCAATTCGTGGATCATATAACACCCGTTAAGGACTATGTAGATTATCAATTGTATGAAGACAAGGGAATCCCGGGTGAAGACATACTTTTGTTAAGCGATTATAATAGATTAAGAGAACAATTAGGGTTGGATAGAAAGAAACTAGCACAAAACCAATATCTGATACATTGTGATACCTGGTCGGAGATGAAATATATTGAAAGAAATTTTATAGAACGGTCTGGTATTCTTATACAGGGAAGCCGCCTGGTAACAGATAAAGCGCTGGTGTTCACAGAAGCTTTTGAACAATCAAGATTAAACGGATCAAAAGGGTACTCAATTGTAGTACCTGATGCTATGAAACAAAAGTTGACACCTGTAAAATCCAGGCTTGTTATAACGAATGAAAAAGAAGCCGATCAAAGTCTGAAAGGGGAGTTAAACAAATTTATACGTTATAATTGGGAACCTCAGTTTTATAAAGCTCTTCCTATCAATAAAAAAATTACCATAAGTATAAGTGTAAAAGCCTGGAGTGTGGCAAACGGTCTGACAGCCCTTTCTATGTTATCTTTTGGAGGTCTTTATGTTTGCCTTACCGTTATCATACTAGTAGGTACATTGATTGCCTTGCAGCAGTTATCGGATATGGATAAAAGAAGGTATCAGTTTGAAGTTCTGTATAAAATAGGTGTGGATAACGAAAAGATAGAAAAACTACTATTTAGAGAAATGCTGATCTTATATTCGATACCTCTTGTTATACCTGTTATTATATTAATTTCCAGTTCAATATTAGCAAATTATTATGTAGGAAGATATATTTTAGAACAAAATGTTATTCTGCGATATTCGGCATTTACATTACTACTATTTCTGATTATTTATACGGTTTATTTTATATTTACTTATCGGATATATAAAATAAGCAGCATATATAATAAATAGCTAATTACATGAGGGGGCTCATAAGCCTGATGACTAACTTAGTGGTATCTATTTTTAGCAACAGTACAGCTTTTGCTGCAGCAACATCCGGTTGGTCTATACGAAAATATCAATAAGTTCTATCTGAATAAAAAAGTACGGACTGAAATTTTTATCCATAGTAATATCTTATATTTTTTAAGATCTAGAGGCAGGATTATGAAACTTGGATTTAAAGCTTATATCAAATACTAAGTAATTATGTCAAACTTTAAATGAAAATAAACGTAGAAGAAAGCTGCCATATAAAAGGCAGCTTTTTTGATGCATACTGTACGAACTGTCCTACATAGTTTTTTATGAAGTTATATGAGGAGGCCGCTCGTGCAGGAAAAGGATATTGTTTATGCAGCAGAAATTGTAGAGCTTAATGAGGAAAAGATGCAGTATACCGTTGTAAATCATATACCTGTTAAGACAGAGGAGAATGTACGGCTTTCCCTTGAACAGGAACTGTATAAAATATTTAATAAGTATAGGTAAGCTCTAAAGTAACAGCATATAAACATCTGAAACTGACAAGCGGGACTTCTTTTTAAATGGAACGGAGATATCGGATGAATGAGGTATGTGATGCATTATATGCCCGCCAGTCAGTCTTTAAGGAAGATAGTATCTCGGTAGAGAGCCAGCTTGAGTACTGCAAGTATGAAACTCGCGGAGAACCCTTTAAGGAGTATATTGACAAGGGATACAGCGGAAAGAATACCAACCGGCCTGCCTTTGAAGAGATGCTTAAGGATATTGAAGCAGGAAAGATTTCAAAAGTCATAGTCTATAAATTAGACCGTATCAGCAGGTCAATCATGGATTTTTCCAATATGATGGAAAAGTTCCTGAAATACCGGGTAGAATTTATATCAACAACCGAAAAATTTGATACATCAACACCTATAGGCAGAGCCATGTTAAATATCTGTATCGTTTTTGCCCAGCTCGAGCGGGAAACGATTCAGAAAAGAGTTGCGGATGCCTATTATGCAAGAAGTAAAAAGGGATTTTATATGGGAGGACGTATCCCCTATGGCTTTAGGATGGAAAAGACAGTGATAGACGGAGTAAATACTGCAAAGTATGTTCCGATTCCAGAGGAAAGCAGGCAGATACGGCTGCTTTATGAAATGTATGGGGATACGAATAATTCTTTAGGTGATATTGTCAGGTATCTAAACCGCAATAATATTCAAAATCTGCGTACCGGAGTATGGAGTACGGCAAGGATATCAGAAATGCTGCGCAACCCCATATATGTAAAAGCAGATGCTGAAATCTATGAATTTTTTAAAAGTCAAGGTACAAGGATCATAAATCCGGTAAGCGACTTTATTGGAGAAAATGCCTGTTATTTGTATCAGGGTCCGGTTTCTGGTACGAGAAAACAAAGTGATTTAACAGGTAAGGAACTGGTACTGGCGCCCCATGAGGGTATCGTCTCCTCTAAAGAATGGATTCGGTGTCGGGAGAGATGTCTTAATAACAGACAATCCTCTAAAACTTGTAAACCAAAAAATTCCTGGATTGCAGGTAAGGTAAAATGTGGTAACTGCGGCTATGCTCTTACCATAGCCAAGTCCAAAACAAAACAGGGAAGATATTTTGTATGCAGCGGGAAGTTGAATACGAAAAAATGCACAGGAACAGGAAAAACAATTTATGCTACTCTGCTGGAGCAATATATATCAGTAGCAATTAAGAGAAAGCTCTCTGAATTTAGTCAGTTAACTGTTCCGGAACAAAATAACCTTCGTATGGATTTCAGGCGAAATGAGGATAAAATACGGCTGTCTCAGATAGATTCTGAAATTGAACAATTGCTGGATAAAATTAGCAATGCCAATGAAATACTAATGGGTTATATTAACGATAAAATCAAACAACTCGACGCAGAACGCACCAGAATTAAGGAAACAATAAAAAAAAGACCAGGCACAGTGAAGGAAAATGATGCAAATCCTATTAAAAACCCTGCGGAAATATGGGATGAAATATCTTTTACAGATAAACAGGAGGTGACAGATCTCTTAATTAAAATTATACGTATTGCTGGTGATAAAATAGAAATTATCTGGCGTATATAAGACTGTCCGGAGGATGTGAAATTATTTGAAGATAGGCTTCTGACTGCACTAGAGTGTACGTTTTGGTGAATCGTTAAGAATCGTTCAGGATCACCTGGATTCCAGAAACTTCTATGCATTTAATCCTGGATTTGATAAATAACAGCTATACCATTCAAAACTGTAAAGTAAGTAAATAAAATAGTCTCGAATTAATATAGAACATGTAGGTGAAGAAAAAATGGGGTGATATTTTTCACTCCGTTTTTTCTTATTTAAGGAACTCTTATGATATAGAAATGTTTCAGGGGAAAACATTGAGAGGAAAATAGAATAATATTGCTGGTGCAAACGGCCGCAGGTTATAGTTTAGCAAGGGGTAGAATACTTGTGTATGAAACATATGAGGCAAGGAATGTCAACCTATATATTAAATTAGGTTGACATTCCTTGCCTCATATGTTATTGTGAAAAAGAATTAAACCGGTAAAAATAAGCATCAATCAGAAAGGTAAATTTATGAGTGCAAAACAGCATGTATTATCCGTTCTGGAACAAAATAAAGGAAATAGTGTATCCGGTGCCAGGCTGGCGGGAGAACTATCCATCAGCCGGAACGCGGTTTGGAAAGCGATAAAAGCATTGCAGAGCGAAGGCTATGCCATTTCGGCGGTTCCCAATAAAGGGTATTGCCTGTCGGAGGAAAATGATATCTTATCTGTAGAAAGTATAACGCCTTATCTGGCAGATAATCTTAAGGAGTTAAGTTTAATGGTACATAAATCTGTAACCTCCACCAATACTCTGCTAAAAGATTTGGCAGGAGAAGGTGAAAAAGAGGGAAAAGTCCTCATTGCCGAAGAGCAGACCGGAGGACGGGGACGGCTGGGCCGGAAATTCTATTCCCCGGCGAAAACCGGAATTTATATGAGTATATTACTGCGTCCGAAGCTGACCGTGGATGATGCCCTTTTTATTACCACTTCGGCGGCGGCAGCCGTAGCTGAGGCCATAGAATCCGTTACCGGCTGTGAAGCCAGTATCAAATGGGTTAATGATATTTACTGTAACGGTAAGAAGGTCTGCGGCATTCTGACGGAAGCCGGCGTTGATTTCGAAGGGGGCGGTCTGGAATACTGTATTGTAGGAATCGGGATTAATGTAGCCAGACCCCTGGAGGATTTTCCGGAGGAGTTAAAAGATATAGCAGACGGTATTTTTGAAACAAGACTGTATTCCTCCGATCTTCGAAGCAGGCTGGCAGCAGAAATTCTTAATCGGTTCTGGGGTTATTATAAAGAATTCCATAATAAAAATTTTATTAAGGAGTACCGGGAACGTTCCTTTTTAATTGGCAGGGAAATCAGTGTATTAATGGGGGACAAACAGGAGAAAGCCACTGCCCTGGATATCGATGAGAGAGCAAGACTAATTGTGAAGCTTACAAACGGGGAGATTAAGGCACTGTCTTCGGGTGAAGTAAGCGTAAGACCGGTATAAACGAATTGGTTATTGCGGCAGTTTAGAGCTATCGTTTAGCCGACAACTTTAATGTTTTTTATCAGGGAGGACAAGCAATGCTTCAATTAGCGCAGAGAATTATGAATGGTTACCGCCTGAACCGGAAAGAGGATTTATCCTTTCTGGTAACAACCGATTTAAAGGAACTGTGTGAAGGCGCCGATCAGTTAAGAAAATATTTTCATGGCAATCAGGTTGATCTTTGTGCCATTATTAACGGCAGAAGCGGTAAGTGCAGTGAGGACTGCAAGTTCTGTGCCCAGTCCGGTCATCATAATACGGGAATAGCGGAATATGATTTTCTGGATAGTTCCGTAATCTTAGAAGATTGTAAAAAGCATGAGGCAGAAGGCGTACACCGGTATTCCATTGTTACGGCAGGCAGAACCTTAGAGGGCAGGGATTTTGACAAGGCATTAACCGCATACCATGCAATGAAAGCCGAGTGTTGTATACAGTTATGCGCGTCCCACGGGTTGTTATCGGAAGAAGCATATATTGCTTTAAAAGAAGCAGGGGTTGCCAGATATCATGAAAATATTGAAACCTCTAAGAGAAATTTTCCTAATATCTGCTCGACGCACACCTATGAAGACAAAATCCGGTGCATCCGGTTTGCAAAAAAAGCCGGGCTGGAAGTCTGTTCCGGAGGAATTATCGGTATGGGTGAGAACTGGGAAGACCGGCTTGATATGGCTCTTAGCCTTTCGGAATTAGAAGTGGATTCCATACCCATTAATGCTTTAATGCCCATTCAAGGAACACCTTTGGAGAGCTGTACAATGGTTACGGAAGAGGAACTTCTAAGAACCATCGCAATTTTCCGTTACATAAATCCGGCAGCAGATATACGGCTGGCCGCCGGACGGGCGATAATGAAGAATTCCGGTGAGAAAGCCTTTCATGCCGGTGCCAATGCAACCATAACCGGCAATATGCTTACTACTTCGGGAAACAACATAGAACAGGACATTCATATGTTAAAAGCCCTGGGATTTGACTTGTAAAAATAATTGCAGATACTATATGGTTTTTCGAATATAGTAAACATTAATAACGAATTTTCATAGATTTAGCTTCCTTCGGGTAATTCAACTCTGGAATTGCACTAATTAAGTTATACTAATTGAATTGTACTAATTGAATTATCGTTATAGATATTAGATTGTCGTTTCGCAATTATTCATATCCAAATAAGAATGAAAGGATGCCGCAGCCCATACATGCGGCGGTTGCAGCTGTTTTGCAACAAGGTAAACAAATGAATCAAAATAAGATGAAAACAAAAGAACTGACATTAATCGGATTAATGACGGCCGTTACCTGTATATTAGGTCCCTTATCCATACCGCTGCCCTTTAGCGTGGTTCCGATCTCATTTACTAATCTGGTAATTTATTTTACGGTATTTTTACTTGGCTGGAAGAAAGGTACCATAAGCTATCTGATTTATCTTTTAATCGGATTAGTGGGACTTCCTGTGTTTTCCGGTTTCAGCGGCGGAATCGGTAAAATTGCGGGTCCTACCGGCGGTTATCTGGCAGGCTTTTTGTTCTTAGCAATTATAAGCGGCATCTTTATTGAAAAATTCAGAGGTAAAATATATATGTATGCCTTGGGTATGGTCTTGGGTCTGGCAGTTACTTACCTCTTTGGTACAATATGGCTGTCCTACCAGCTGGGACTTACATTTAAGGAAGGTCTTTTTATGGGGGTTATCCCTTATATACCCGGGGATATTGTTAAAATCGCCGCTGCTTTAATACTTGGCCCTATTTTAAGAAAAAATGTTGCCGGAATAATCGGATAAAGACTGAATCATCTGCTGGTATCAGACCTTCCAAAGTTAATGGTAAAGCCAGTTAATAACCATCATCAAAGCCGGTATAATACTTCTTATGTAATTTTTCTTGTGTAATTTTGCTATTTGCATAACTGTTTAAACCATTTTGCGGGTTCTTCGGAATCCGCATTTTGATTTTTGGTATAAAAAAGGAACTGTTCTCCACTAATAATCAATTAGTTTTGAAACAGTCCCGTAATGTCTGTTTTTATATTTTATAGGGTTATTAACCGGTCTTATGTTCGATATGCTTTTCGATGTATCGGTTCCGATAAAACTCTCATTATAGATTTAGCAGTCTTGATACGGCTTTTTAGTAAGGTCTAATTTATCTGAAATCATATCAAAAACCGGAGATATACGCTAATTATTTAAATATAAATGCTAATTATTTAAATTCAAATTCACTTATGACATCCTTAATCTGGTTCGCAACATATTCCGCGATCTCACCGGATTTCATTCCCTGGTAATCCTCATAGTACAAGGGTTTCAGATAATGAATCTGTACAGTCAGCCGGGCAATGGAATGTGCATCAAAAGCTTTATAGGAATCAATAATTGCCACCGGAACAATAGGACACCTGGCATTCATGGCACATTTAAAGCTTCCGCCCTTAAACTCCTGAATCTGGTTCTGGTTTTTGGATCTGGTACCTTCGGGAAATATTAAGTAGTTACGGCCTTCCTTAACTTCCTTGGTAACTTCAATCAAAACCTTCATGGACTGGCGCACATCCTCCCGGTCGATAAACTTAGACCGGAGGACACCAAATACCTGCTTTAAGAAAAATATATTCTCCACTTCTTTTTTTGAGACCGTGGCAAAAGGCCGTT
>JAEZSL010000232.1 GCA_023443925.1 Bacillota bacterium
CAGGACATATCGGAGTTTGAGAAGAAAGAACCTTTTGAAATACTCGTAATCGGAGGCGGTCCGGCCGGAGCCAGCGCAGCCATCTATGCGGCCAGGAAGGGCATACGTACAGGCGTTGTTGCAGAACGTTTCGGCGGACAGGTAAGAGAGACCCTGGGAATTGAGAACCTTATCAGTGCCCCCTATACCGAAGGGCCAAAGTTTGCAGATAGTCTGGAGCGGAATGTAAAAAATTATGATGTGGATATTATGAATTCGCAGCGTGTCAAGGGTCTGGAAAGAAAAGAACTCATCGAGGTTGAACTGGAAAATGGCGCTGTTTTAAAAAGTAAGACAGTAATTCTTTCAACCGGTGCCCGCTGGAGAAATGTCGGTGTGCCGGGAGAGATAGAATTTAAAAACAAGGGTGTTGCATATTGTCCCCATTGTGACGGTCCCCTCTATAAAGGTAAAGATGTGGCGGTCATCGGCGGCGGCAATTCCGGTATTGAAGCAGCCATTGATCTTGCGGGTATTGCGAATCATGTAACAGTTCTTGAATTTATGCCGGAGCTAAAAGCGGATGCCGTACTGCAGGAGCGTCTTAACAGCCTTTCTAATGTGACTGTTTTAAAGAATGTTCAGACGAAAGAGATAACCGGTACAGACAAGGTTAACGGGATAACTTATGCAGAACGTGAATCGGGAGAGGTACATCAGATTGAATTACAAGGTGTATTTGTTCAGATCGGCCTTGTAGCCAATACGGACTGGCTGGGTGATACGGTTGAACGCAACCGTATCGGAGAGATTTTGGTCGATGGACATAATGCCACCAATCTGCCCGGAGTTTTTGCCGCCGGGGACTGTACCAACAGTGTATATAAGCAGATTATTATTGCAATGGGTTCCGGAGCCAATGCCGCTTTAAGTGCCTTTGATTATTTAATCAGAAATTAATGATTTATGAAAGCTGTTACTTGCTGGTTGACCGGCAGGAGGCAGCTTTTTCGTTACTGTTCACAGAACTGCTGCTTTTTGCAGGGGAGTGAACCGTAACGCTTTTTCGCTTGGCTGGTTTGATTTTCAAACAATATTTTCTCTTATAAAACTACTTTCCCTGCCAATAAAATTACTTTAATAAAAATTATTATGAATATAGCAAGATCATATGTAAATTATAGCCAAATTGAATATACAGCACAAAAAATCTCTGATATAATTTTAATTGTTTCAATACATATATTGTTACAATTAAGAGGAGGAGGTCTCATATGATACCTTTGGATAATTATGAAAAATGGCTGCCTTTTATTCTGAAGAATGCTAAGCAATACCTTAGTGATAAGGAGTATGATGAATTCAGAATGCTCCCGGAAGCACAGACAGAAAGCCAGCTGAAAGATTTACTGGAAAAACCCATTGCCCGATTTACCGTTATCAATGAACTGTATTTCAGAGCCAGATGGGGAGAGTTAATTAAGTCAGTTTATCAGGGAGATGATTTAAAGCTTTTAGAAATAGCATCCGGCGACGCAGACATGATTCCACAGGTGATGGGACGTACTTACCCCGGCAGCCAGTATATTACGGCTAATATGAATAAGCTGCTGAATCAGAGTCTGCTCGAAAAGACGAAAGATTTGCAGCTGGATATGAAGTTAATTGAAGATGATGCGGCATTTATCGAAAAACATATAGGCACAGAATGTGTTGATATCATTGCTTTCCAGCATGCCGCTAATGATGTAATTCAGGCAATCTTATGTGACAGAGAAGGTGTGGATACCATCTATTCCGATTGGATGGAGACACTGCCTAAAATGATAGAAATTCTGCAAAAAGAAACAAAGGAAGATACGCTTAAGGATCACGTAAAAGCTCCATTCTTAACCCTTATGCGGACCTTATCAAAAGTTTTAAAGCAGGAAGGCATCATAGCCATCAACCACTATATGTTCCAGCTGGATCTTGATTGGGGGTATCCTGCCGGTTTATTTGAGAATATGATTCCCATGGTAAGACAATGGATGCTTGAGCTGGAGGAATGTGAAGAAGTATTCCTAGACGGATTTGATGCACAATGGTGGATTTTCTTGAAAAAGAAATAAAATAAAAAGAAATAAATAAAATAGATATAAATAGATTTTAATGCGATATTCTGCGTATTACAGTTGCAGATTACAAAAATAGCTGCCCTGGTATTACTGCCCCGGACAGCTTTTTTTGATGTAGTAAAATCATTCTGCAGACCGCATAATAACTTTCTGGAGATTTCTGTTATAATTTTGCAGAATATAACTTGCGCCATGGAAGTATCTAAATTCACATGGTATTATTAGAAAGTGGAATTGGTTAGATAAAATTTAATATGCTGTAATCACAAAAGAAAAAGGGGATTTCTTTTACAGCAGAGAATGGGGTGATGTATTTGGGTAAAAAGAAGGAAATGCCTGCCGGCGTATACGAACTTCTGGCAGGGGTTCAGGTGAAAAAGGAAGACATCCTGGTATTTGTCGATACAGACATGACGCTGGAAGGTGAATTTGCCAGGGGCTATGTGCTGCTGACTAAAAATAAGCTGATTGTAATTGCTTCTGAACCGGATCCGGTGGAAGTCTTTCAGTTTAAGGGTGCCGGAAGTCTCCGTGATGTGCAAGTATATCAGCATGCAGATAAGGATAAGCATGCAGGTAAGGATAAGCATGCAGATAAGGATAAGCATGCTGATAAGGATAAGCATGTCAATAAGACCATACAGGCAGACAGATATAGGTATGCACAAAAGGAAAAAGTGTGGACAGCAGAGAACAAACCGGTTAAGGATATAGACCGGCTGGAGGTGCTGCGGAGTGTCAGCGGGGGTGTATTATATTCTACCGCTAAGAAAGATGAGGCAGGCAGGGTGCCGGATATCCGGCTGGCGGCCTTTACTAATATGAAGATAGGAGAGATGCTGCGGATTGTTAAGCTTTTTGACCTGCAAAAAGAAAAGGGTGAGCTTAACGATGCGGATCTGGCTGTCGAGGAAGGGGAGGAATACTGTCCAAAATGCGGTACCATGTATCCGGATAAGGAAAGAAAGGTCTGTCCGAAATGTATGGACCGTCGTTCTGTCTTCATACGGTCCCTGTCCTATTTTAAACCTTTTCGGTTTAAAATAGCAATTATGATACTCTGTTACATAGCAACTGCGGGCTTAAACCTGGTCTGGCCCTATCTGAGCGGCACAATTTTGTATGATAAAGTACTGGCTTCGAACCGGGAATTCTTAAAACTTGCCGGAATACCTGGTATACGGTTAGTGACGGCACTTGGTCTGGTCATACTTACCATGTTTTTAACAAAAGTCACAATCCAGGCGATTGGTATACTCCAGGGTATTTTGACTGCAAAGATTGTTCCCTCCGTTGTAAAGGAAATGAAATCCCAGGTATTTCAGTCCATGGGGCGTCTCTCCGTCGGTTTTTACAATAAGCGACAGACCGGGAGCCTAATGACCCGTGTATTAAGTGATGCGGAACGTGTGACGGGCTTTTTCATCGACGGACTGCCCTATCTGTTTATTAACGTGCTTACCATTATAGCTACTGCAGCCGTAATGTTCCGGATGAACTGGCGTCTGGCTCTGCTGGCCCTGATATTTGTACCTGTTTTATTTGTCATAAGCTTTAAGCTGATGCCCAGACTTTGGCAGTTTTACGGAAGAAGGCACAGGGCGGAGCGGAGTATGAATGCAAGGCTGAATGATAATTTGACAGGTGCCCGTGTAGTAAAGGCCTTCGGACAGCAGAAAAGCGAGATAAACCGTTTTGATAAAAACATAAACAGAGTACGTAATGCAGAAATGTCTTTGGTGGCCTTTGACAATAAATTCTTTGCTCTATATGTAACTTTTGAACGAATCGCATCCTTAATGATCTGGGGTCTGGGAGCTTATCTGCTGTTGAAACAGCCGGGTATGGAACTGGGTATCTTAATTACCTTTGTTGGTTATGTCGATCAGTTAAACGGACCTCTGGATTTTATGTCCCAGGCATTCCGCTGGTTTACCGACAGTATGAACAGTTCCCAGCGTATTTTTGAAATTATTGATGCTGTGCCGGAGATTATGGAAAAGCCGGATGCTACACCCATGAAACAGATTAAGGGTGATATTGAACTGCGTAATGTTACCTTTGGTTATGAACCTAATAAACCGGTGCTCAAAAGAATCAACCTTAAGATAGAAGCCGGTAAGATGCTGGGGATTGTAGGACGCTCCGGTGCCGGAAAGTCTACTTTAGTCAATCTGGTGTCAAGGCTTTACGACCCTCAGGAGGGGGAAATCTTTCTGGATGGGATTAATATAAAAGAGATTGCTTTTGGGGATCTGAGAAAAAGTGTGGCTATGGTGTCACAGGAAACTTATATATTCATGGGAACCGTAGCGGATAACATCGCCTACGCCAATACTGCTGCTGCCAGAGAGGATATTGTGAATGCTGCTGTTCTTGCCAGCGCCCATGACTTTATCTGTAAGATGCCAGACGGCTATGATACGGTTATCGGTTCCTCGGGAAGGAACCTCTCCGGCGGTGAAAGACAGCGTATCTCCATTGCCAGGGCTATACTGGCTAATCCAAAGCTCCTGATTCTGGATGAAGCAACTGCATCGGTAGATACGGAGACAGAAAAAGCAATACAGGAGTCTATTAATTTTCTGATCAAAGACAGGACAACGATCTCTATAGCCCACAGGCTTTCCACGCTGCGGGATGCAGACCGGCTGGTAGTTATTGATAATGGGGAGATTACCGAAGAGGGAACCCATAGTGAACTGGTGGAGAAAAAAGGTACTTATTATAAATTGAAAGAACTGCAGACCAAGGCTTTGGCGCTGAAGGGGATTGAATAGAACGGAGGAGTTAAGTATGCCTGAAACAAAAAACAATAAGACAGCAGGTTTACCGGAGAATAGTTTGAGTGAGGTGACAGAGGGATTTAATCTGGAAGAGATGGAGCGGGAAACCAAGGAGATGTTAAGGCTGCGCTTTATTACAAAAGAGAATGCGGTTTTTGCACGTACGGAGGGAGGTTTTGTTTCCATGAAAATAGCGGAGGAATTTTATCCCCGGATACAAATCTACCATGCCTTTCCCTTTACCGATCCCAATTCCTATATTTCGCTTCGGGAACCGGATGAAAAAGCAAAGGAAATCGGGGTCATAAAGGATTTGAACAAAGATGTAACGGAGGAAACCAGAGAGATGCTTAAAGAGCAGCTTCGTCTCCGTTATTTCACACCTGTGATTGAAAAAATCCTGCATATAAAGGATGAATATGGTTTCGCTTATTTTGATGTCTTAACAAATCATGGTGCCTGCCGTTTTACCATTCATATGGGAGGAGATTCGGTTATCAACCTAAGCGATACACGTCTGCTGATTACGGACCTGGATGGAAACCGGTTTGAAATACCGGATATCACCAGGCTCACAGCACCGGAATTAAAAAAGCTGGATTTATTTTTATAATTTTCTCAGCAGCAGGTGTCGGGTTTCGGTATGTTAGTATGAATTAAAAGACATATCAGACCTTGGTGTCAAATACCACATCTGCAGGCAGAGATTATCTGTAATATATAATAATAGAAAGGGATGCCACATATTGGTTCTTTCATCATGTGAGACTCGTTTCACATGTTTTAGTGGCAATAACACATCAGTGAAAAGATGTGCAGGGGTATTAATATGGAACTTTTATTTCGGCTGCCGGAGCGGGTCAGGAATTGCCTGAAGCTTGCTGCCGGTGAGGATATCCGTTATTGTGTGCCTTATGACATAGCGGAAGATGGAAGTTTTATTGGGGATGGATATATTGTTGTTACACCAAAACGGCTGATGGTAATGGAAAAAGGAAGCATATTATTTGAACGGGATTTAGAACATCTGGAAAAGATAAAATGTGAAGCTATGGTCAACAATGGTATATTAATTATAAAAGAAACCGGTGAAAACTGTGAAAAGAGGATTGCCCGCTTTTCTATGCGCCATTTGACCCGGGTATCCTTTGCGGCAAAGGGAGCGGAGCGGCTTCGGGATAAGAATAATAAAGCGGTGGAAAGCAAAGAACGGGAGAAAACCTGCTTAAAATGCGGCAGGGCATTGCCGGGTACCAGAAAATGTCCCCGGTGTGACGGGAAAGCAGTGACTCTGCTTAAATTCTGGAGTCTGGTAAAGGATTATAAACTGGGTTTGGTTATGATGGGAACATTATCAGCTTTCACTTCCTTTTTCCATCTTATTCTGCCCCAGTACCAGAAGCGTTTTATCGATGACAGTCTGGCTGCCAAAACCGGTACGGTTTTGGATGTACTTACTTTTGTTGGAGTTATGTTTCTGCTTACAGTTATGCTGGTGCTTGCGGAAGTGCTGAAAAACTGGTGGTTTGTTTCATTGGGGGCCAGACTCAGCATGGATATACGAAAGAAGATGTACCAAAAGATTCAGGAACTGACTCTTTCCTTCATCACGGATAAACGCCCCGGAGAACTGATGAACCGTGTGGCACACGATACCGGTATGATACAGCGGTTCATGCAGGAAGGGTTTGGACATATGTTTTCCTGTATTATAACCATGGTTGGGGCCGTTGCTATTATGCTGACGCTGAATGTTAAGATGACCCTGGTATCTGTGGTGTTCCTCCCGCTGGTATTCTTTTTATCCACTGCCTTCCGGAAAAATATACACAAGCGCTACCACCTGCAGTGGGTTAAGAGTGATAAGATAAACAGTTCCCTGCAGGATGTGATTTCCGGCATACGGGTTGTGAAATCCTTTGGAAAGGAGCAGGAGGAATCGGACAAGTTCAGCCGCCTGAATGAAGAATATGCCCTGGTTCAGCGCAGGAATGAAATATTTTGGGCTTCCCTGTATCCGGTACTGACCTTTATAATGAGCCTGGGAATTTATTTTGTCTTTTACTTTGGAGGCCAGAATATCCTAAAGGGCAGTATGACGGTGGGAACCCTGGTACAATTTACTTCCTATGCCTGGATGCTGTATGGGCCTCTCGGATGGATGACACATCTGCCCAGATTGATTACACAAATGGTCACCAGCCTGGAACGTATCTATGATGTACTGGATGAAGAACCTATGATTTCAAATAAAGAAAATGCCATTATACATGAAATTCAGGGTGAGGTAGAGTTTAAAAATGTCAGCTTCGGCTATAAATCTTATGAACCCGTTTTAGAAAAAATCAATCTGAAAGTAAAGAAGGGTGAAATGATTGGTTTGGTGGGAGCTTCCGGTACAGGTAAATCCACTATTATTAATCTGATCATGCATCTGTATGAAGCGGACGACGGAGAGCTCTTAATAGACGGTCACAATATCAACGATTTGGAAATAAATAATTACCATTCACAGCTTGGTGTCGTATTGCAGGAAACGTTCCTGTTCTCCGGAACCATCTTTAATAACATCCGTTTTGCAAAGCCGGAGGCAACAGCCGAAGAGGTAATCCGGGCTGCAAAAATGGCCAATGCCCATGATTTTATCTGTAAAACCCCGGATGGTTACAATACCTATGTGGGCGAACACGGGCATAATCTATCCGGCGGTGAACGGCAGCGAATCGCCATAGCACGTGCGGTTTTAAATAACCCGAAGCTTTTGATACTGGATGAGGCTACCTCCAGTCTTGACACGGAGAGCGAATATCTGATTCAAAAAGCACTGGAACGGCTGACGGAAGGGAAAACTACCTTTGCCATTGCCCACCGTTTGTCAACCCTGCACGGCGCGGACCGTCTCGTAGTAATTGACGGACACCGGATAGCAGAGACAGGAACTCATAACGAGCTGATGGAAAAGCAGGGAATTTATTATAAGCTGGTAACGGCACAGCTTCAGATGCAGTGTCTGGATCCGGAAGACGGGGATGCGCTTGGAGCGTAGAATTAATATATACAGAGAAAGGGGTGGGCTGTTGCTAAAAAAATTAATTTACCAGCCCTAGCCTGAAAATGGGTTTATATTTCGCATACTTTTCATTGATAGTCTGCGAATATAAACCCATATTCTTTCTATAGCATGATAATTTTATATTTACAACAGCTCCTCCACTAAATGTGTTAAGAATGCCGAAATTTAAATAAGTTGTCTATGGTAATTTATCAGCGTAGAAGCTGTTTTTTATAACCTGTACACTTCTTTATAACCTGTTACACTTCTTTACAGCCTGTTACACTTCTTTATAACCTGTTACCTGTTACACTTCTTTTATAATCTGTCGCACTTCTCTATTCCTGTGACGCATACATTAATATCTGCTCTTTCGTAGCCTGTGCTTTTGGAATATCGCAAACCAGCCTGCCGGAATTCATAACCAGGATCCGGTCACACATTCCCATGATCTCATCAATATCGGAAGAGATAAATACGATGGAAGCACCTTTTCTTACCATATCCACCATACAGTTATAGATATCGGTCTTAGAGGCAATGTCCACACCCCGGGTGGGTTCGTCCATTATGTAGATTTTCAGGCGGCTCATCATCCATCTGGCCACCGCCATTTTCTGTTGGTTTCCGCCGCTGTAGGTATCCACCATATCGTCTGCGTTGCCGGGTTTGATGCTGAGTTTTTCCACATAAGTTCCGGACACATCATGAAGAATATAGGAATCGATGATCATATGCTGGACAAACCGTTTTAAAGAAGAAACGGATACATTATTCTGCAGATTCAGGCTTCCGAAGACGGAACTGTTGATGCGGTCTTCCGGCAGCAGGGCAATGCCCTCTTTAATGGCATCAAAGGGTTCCTTAATGGTAACCGGCCTTCCATTTACTTCAATGCTGCCGGCTGTGGGTTTTGTAACTCCGAAGATGCATTTGGCCAGTATGGAGCGGCCGGAGCCTACCAGACCCGTAACACCAAGTATTTCTGATTTTTTCAGCTCAAAGTTGATATCGGATAATACGGTTCCAAAGGATAAATCCTTAACGGATAATATAGTTCCTCCCAGTGGCAGCTCAAGTTTGGGATAGCGTTTATGAACATTGGGCATGGCCATCATCTTAATTATCCCGTCCGTACTAATTTCTTTCACATTCCTGGTGCCCACCACTTTACCTCTGTATATAACGGTAACCCGGTCTGCAATTCTTTTTATTTCATCCAGAGAGTGGGTAATATAGATAACCGCTTTGTTTCTGGCTTTCAGCTCTGCTATAATACGGAACAGGACTTCTTTTTCCTTTGCCGAAAACGTAGAAGAAGGTTCATCAAATATGATTATTTTTGCATCGGAAATATAAGCCTTGGCCATTTCTATGAGATGCTTTTCTGCAAAGCCCAGGGAACCCAGCAGATCAGCCGTATTCAGACTGATATTCAGGGAAGCGAACAAATCTCTGCAATCGGAAAAGAGTTTATCAAAGTCAATCCAGTGCAGTAAACTGTTTTTAAAAGGCATTTTATCTGCATAAACATTTTCGGCAACGGTCAGGTTAGGATAGAGTGCCATTTCCTGCAGGACGGTATGTATACCCAGCTTCTTGGCTTCATAAACGGAGTTTACGTTTATTTCCCGGCCCTCCAGATAGATATGGCCGGTGTCCATCTTAAAGATACCGTTTATAACATTGATAATCATAGATTTGCCGGAACCGTTTTCTCCGATTAATGCATGCACTTCCCCATAGTATAAGTCCAGATTTATACCACTAAGTGCAAAATCCTCACTCATATATTTATTAATATCTTTCAATAGCAATGCCGGTGTGCTCATACTGTGACCTCCGCCAGAATTCTATTACAGGTTCAATCCTTAGGTTATCCGGATTAACTTAAACTTTGCCTTCAAAGGCATCTATTGATGTAAACAGCTGAATATTGCTGTTAAACAGTATATTCTTATAAACATCCTTGATACGGGAATTCGTTATCAGCCGGTCAGCGATCTGATTGGCTTTCCCCACCCGGTAAAAAGAATTTTTTTCAAAAGCATCCGCGGTAAGTAGTAGGATCTTCTGGCTGGCATTTACAGCTGCTTCCTGGATAAGGGAGGCCATGTCAATGCTGGATACGGTTAAATCCAGCTCACCGGAGATGCCATCGATTTCTATAAAAAGTTTTGATACAAAAAACTGCTTTAAATTATTATTTGTCAGGGTTCCAAAAACCGCGTTATAACGGAAATCGATATCACCGCCAAGTAAAACTACTTTGACAGATTTATTGGAGGACAACTCAGTGGCAATCGTAATATCGTTGGTTAAGATCGTAATGTTATTTTTAATTCCCAGCTTTTTTGCTATATACAGGTTAATAATACCATTGGTCAGCATAATGATATCACCGTCTTTAATGAGCTGAACCGCTATGTCTGCAATCTCCTGATAATCCGTAAGATTATGTCCTTCGAAGGGAAGAAGGGCTTCGTCTTCCTTATCATTCAAAACAGCTCCTCCGTGGGTTCTGGTAAGAAAGCCTTCGGACTCAAGTTTTTCAAGATCTCTGCGAATCGTCACTTCGGAAACATTAAGCATGGAGCTTAACGCACTGACTTCAGCCTGCTGATTATTTGTAATGTAATTTTTAATGATGCGTATTCGCTCAATTGCAAACATAGGTTGCACTTCCTTAAAATAGGATTTATACCCTTTAAATTTACAGTATTTACTGGCACTTCCTTTATTATATGGTTATTGCGGATATTCAGATTAAGTATAAACGATTCATTTCAGAAAAGCAACAGGAAACAAATAATAACAAATTGAAAGTAATCATAAATAAAAATAATCACTTCTTTGAAAGGGTTATGTGTAATTTGGACATTATGCATAAGAAAATATGTTAAAATTTTATTTATTTAGTAGATATATTGACAAAGAATATCGTGTATGATATTATTCAATCACGGAAACGTAAACAAACGAACATAAACGTAACACAAAAGACTACATAATACTCATGAAAATGCTTTTTTTGTTTACGGTTATCTGAAAACAGAACAATATCAAATAAGGAGAGGGTATTCACATGAAATTGAAAAAATGGATTGCACTAGGATTAGCAGGTTTGATGCTTTTTTCACTGACCGGATGCGCACAGGGCAGCAATGATAAACTGGTTGGTGTTGCCATGCCTACGAAGTCATCCCAACGCTGGATTCAGGACGGGGATAACATGAAGAAACAGCTGGAGGAAAAAGGTTATAAGGTGGATCTTCAATATGGGGAAGATAACATTGATAATCAGGTAGCACAGATTGAGAATATGATTTCAAAAGGTGCTAAAGTACTTGTTATTGCGTCCATCGACGGCGAAGCATTAACCGATGTACTGCAAAAGGCTGCAGATGCCGGGATTAAAGTAATTGCTTACGACAGACTGATTAAAAATACAGACAATGTATCCTATTACGCTACTTTTGATAATTTTAAAGTAGGAGTTTTACAGGCTGAGTCAATTGTAAAAGGTCTCGATCTTGCCAATCAGGCAGGGCCTTTTAACATCGAGTTATTTGGCGGTTCTCCGGACGACAACAATGCGTACTTCTTCTATGAAGGCGCCATGTCGGTGCTGCAGCCCTATATCGACGAAGGCAAATTGGTAGTTAAGAGCGGTCAGACCGGTATGGATAAGGTTTCAACCCTTCGCTGGGACGGTGCTACCGCACAGGCCAGAATGGATAATGTCTTAAGTGCCTTTTACACCTCCGACCGGGTACATGCGGTTTTATCACCCTATGACGGTATTTCCATCGGTGTTTTATCTTCTTTAAAGAGCATCGGCTATGGTTCCGGGGATATGCCCATGCCTGTTGTTTCCGGTCAGGATGCGGAGATTCCATCCGTGAAATCCATTATTGCCGGAGAACAGTACTCTACAATCTTTAAGGATACAAGAACACTGGCGGAGAAATGCGTAAAGATGGTGGATGCCGTATTTAGCGGAACCGAACCGGAAATTAATGATACCGAAACCTATAATAATGGCAATATAGTTGTTCCCTCCTATCTTTGTGATCCGGTAACCGTGGATAAATCAAATTATAAAGAAGCATTAATTGATTCCGGTTATTACAAAGAAACAGATTTACAGTAATTAAGAAGCATACAAAAAGCTTCGGTGCATTCGGTTTATTTATTCCGTGCAGGATCCTGCGGTAACAGCTTACGGTATCTTTAGCAGGACCCTGCACAATCTTCGTATAAGGAGCTAAAATTATGTCTGATTATTTATTGGAAATGAAGGAAATAACAAAAACATTTTCCAGCCTAAAGGCATTGGACCTGGTCAACCTGAAAGTAAAAAAAGGACAGATCCATGCACTGGTAGGAGAAAACGGCGCCGGCAAATCCACTCTGATGAATGTACTAAGCGGGGTTTATCCCCATGGTTCATATACCGGTGAAATTTTATTTGACGGTTCAGTTTGCAGCTTTAAATCCATTAAGGACAGTGAAAAGAAAGGTATTGTAATTATACATCAGGAACTGGCCCTGATTCCTTACCTCTCCATTGCCGAAAATGTGTTTCTGGGTAATGAGCAGGCTAAGGCAGGTGTCATTGACTGGGATAAGACCATACACAATACAAAAGGACTCCTGGAAAAAGTGAGGTTAACGGAAAACCCCAATACCCTGGTTGCCAACATCGGTGTCGGCAAACAGCAGCTGGTGGAAATCGCCAGAGCACTGGCAAAAGAAGTCAGACTCCTGATTCTGGATGAGCCTACGGCAGCCCTTAATGATGACGACAGTGAGAACCTGTTGAATTTATTATTAGAATTAAAAGAACATGGAGTTACCTCCATTATTATTTCCCATAAATTAAATGAAGTAAATAAGATTGCAGATGAAATTACGGTAATCCGAGACGGTAAATCAATACAGACTTTAACAAAAGGCAGGGACGAAATAACAGAAGATATTATTATAAAGGGTATGGTGGGCCGTGATTTGGAGAACCGGTATCCCCCACGTACACCCAAAATAGGTAATGTTGTTTTGGAAGTGAAAGACTGGACAGTATACCATCCGCAGAATGCAGACAGAATTGTCATCGATCATGTGAATTTTAATTTACGAAGTGGCGAAATCGTTGGTTTTGCCGGGCTTATGGGTGCGGGCCGTACGGAACTGGCCATGAGTATTTTCGGTAAATCCTATGGACAGAAAATATCCGGCAGCTTAAAAATAAATGGAAAAGATACAAACTTAGATTCGGTCAGCAAAGCAATTGACAGCGGCATTGCATATGTAACGGAAGATAGAAAGAATTATGGGCTGGTATTAATTGATAATATTAAAAATAATGTATCTCTTTCGAATTTAAAGAAATTAAGTAATCAGTATGTGATAAATCCTCATGAAGAAATTGTGGTTTCTGAAGAGTACCGTAAGAAATTTAATATCAAATCCTCCAGTATCCTGCACAAAACCGGCAACCTAAGCGGCGGAAACCAGCAAAAAGTTGTCTTAAGCAAATGGATCTTTACAGACCCGGATATCCTGATCCTGGACGAACCGACCAGAGGTATAGATGTAGGCGCCAAGTACGAGATCTATACCATTATCAATCAGCTGGCGGAGGAAGGAAAGTCAATTCTTGTTATTTCCTCGGAAATGCCTGATTTGCTTGGTATGTGCGACCGGATCTATGTGGTGAATGAAGGCGGGATAGCAGGTGAACTGCCAAGAGAAGAAGCCTCGCAGGAGAGTATCATGAGATGTATTATGCGTCATAACAAGGAGGTAAAGATATGAATCTTACAACAATAAAGACAATTATCAGAAATAATATCCGTGAGTATGCCATGGTTCTGGCACTGGTTGTTATTATGATTCTGTTTCAGATCCTGACCGGCGGCGTTCTCTTCATGCCTTTGAATATTACCAATATTATATTGCAGAACAGCTATGTATTAATTCTGGCGGTAGGTATGCTTTTAGTTATATTAACCGGTAACGTCGATCTGTCCGTGGGGTCTGTTGCTGCATTTATCGGTGCGGTAGCGGCGGTCTTTATGGTAAATTACAAAATGCCGGTCATCCTTGCAGTACCCCTTTGCCTTATTATCGGAGCCCTGGTGGGAGCCTGGCAGGGTTTCTGGATTGCCTACCGGCGGATTCCGGCTTTCATCGTAACCCTTGCCGGCATGCTGGTATTCCGGGGATTAACCATGGTAATTCTGAAAGGCCAGACCTTGTCCCCTTTTGAGGTGTCTTTCCAGGTTATTGCCAACGGCTTTTTGCCGGAAACCTTGAAACTGGGTAATCTGAATATGATTGCAATAGGGATCGGAATTTTGCTCTCCCTGATTTTTATATATGTGGAATTAAAGAGTGTGAAAAATAAGAAAAGGTATAATTTCGAAGTACTGCCCTCAGGTTTTACCATTGCCAAGATTGTGATTATTGTTACTTCCATTAATCTTCTGACTTACAGCCTGGCTGCCTATAAGGGAATACCTCTTGTACTTATCTTAATTGCCAGTTTAATTGCAATCTATACTTTTGTGACCCAGAAAACCATCCTGGGCCGCCATATTTATGCCCTGGGAGGAAATGAAAAAGCCGCCAGGCTGTCCGGTATTAAAATCAAACATGTAAAATTCTTTGTTTTCGTCAATATGGGTGTATTGGCTGCCCTGGCCGGCCTGGTAGTTGCCGGACGCTTAAATGCCGCTACACCGAAAGCCGGAACCAATTTTGAACTCGATGCCATTGCGGCCTGTTTTATCGGAGGTGCTTCCGCTTCCGGCGGTATCGGCAAAATCGTAGGTGCCATTATCGGTGCCCTGTTTATGGGTGTTCTCAATAACGGTATGTCCATTAAAGGCGTTGGCATTGACTGGCAGCAGGCAATTAAGGGCATGGTTCTATTGGGAGCAGTTGCCTTTGATGTTTATAACAAATCAAAATCCTCTGCGGAGTAAGAGGGTAATGGACAGATCTACATATAAGTTTGGAGATATCTTGTTTAAGATGCAGGGAGTAGTTTAAACATATTAGTTATTTGAGCTATGAAAAACAGGTTGTAAAGAATAAGAAGTTATATAAGCTGTTAGTAAAGTTAAAATAATCCCTCTAAAGGAGACAGTGTAAATACACAAACTACCTTGGAGGGATTGTTTTATGTTCAAAAAACCAGATTTACCATGGAGAGAAGTTACGTGCTTATAAGGCGGAAATCAATTATTACTGTAATAATGACAAAACGCCTTGTGCCGACTGGTTGGCCTGAGCCAGCATGGATTGGGTTACCTGTTCTAAAATATTGCTTTTGGAATACCGGACCATCTCCTCTGCCATATCCGTATCCCGGAGTCTGCTTTCAGAACTCTGCAGGTTTTCCGAAATATTATCTGCATTTCCAATGGCATGTTCCAACCGGTTCTGGTAGGCACCAACGCCGGAGCGGTTGGAGGAAACCAGATCAATGGCTTTTTGGATAGAAGTAATGCTTGCTTGTGCAGCTGCCCGGCTGCTGATATTATTCTGGAAGATACCAAGGTTTATGGTATTAATCTTTCCCACATATAGCTTGATATCCTGGTTTGCGTTGGCACCGGACTGTATGATCAGGGGGTCTTCTTCCTTAGGCTTTACTCCGTATATAAAAGATGTAGCAGTATTTCCGGAAAGAATAGAATTTTCGTAAATATTACCCACGGACATGGAGGCACCGGTGGACTGGATGGATAAGGTAGTATTGGCAAACTGAGTCTGGAAATCATTTATCATACCGGCTACATAATTGTCGATAGCAGTCTGATATCCTATAGGATCACTGGGATAATCAACAGACTTAGGCCGTGAGGAATCACCTGTATTATTTCTGGTAAAGCTGACATTAATACTGTCGGAGGAACCACTTTGAAAATGAAGATTCAGTGTATTACCTGATCCGTTCCGGAAAAAGGCATCGATTGCATTTATTCCTGTGGTATCTAACTCAAAGGTACTTCCGCCACAGTTGATTTGATACCCGGGAGGGCTGACTGTATAGGACAGAGAAGCCGCTGCCGCTGTAAGCGAATCAAAGTCCAGCCCCAGACTGTCCCTTTGAGTTTCGAATGAAAGGTTTGTACTGCTTATGGCAGCGGTTGTCATAACACCGGGATGATCCAGGGTAACCTGCGCCAGAGCAGGAGAATTTATAACAGCAGGCATATTTACATTATTAAGCCCTGCGATTACCTCCTCCATTGAGGCTTCTTCACTGATGGTAAAGGTAAAAGCGATATCAGTATCCATGCATTTAAAGGTAACTTTTGTGTCTGAACCGATCCCTTTTCCGGTTGTAAAATCAACTCCCTTACTGCTTCCATTATAAAACGGAGGGTTAAAATCTAAATCCCCCCAGGCAACGGCAGCATTATTATTTAACCATATGCCTGTTGTATCGGCATGGATGATAGACGGTGAGTCCACATTATCTTTGTTGGAGTTTGTAATTGCGATACTTGTAGTAATGCGCTGCAGATCATATACCGCCTTTATGTTTTGTGTGGAGTCGATTTTGCTTTCCCAGCTGGATTTGGAACCTGCACCCGATGCCTTCAGATTATCGATTACATCATCAAAGGTATCTCCGCTTACCACATAGAAACCAATCTGGGAACCCTTGTGTGCCAGGGAATATAAGCCTTCCTGGGGATTCGCCTTGTTAAGGGGAGAGCCGTCCTCCCCCAGAATATCGCTCCAGCTGTAGGTATAATCATCTATTTGAATCTTGGAACTATCTGCCTGAATATCATACTTTTTTGAAATATCAGGGATATTCGTTCCTTTCTCTTTTGTAAAATAAAGCTTTGTACCATGTACAGTTTCCAGAATATAGTCACCGTCCTTGGGATTTGCCGCTGCAAGGGTGTCAGTGCCGCCTGACAGGATAAACTTACTCCAGTCATACCGGACACCCTGGTATACAATTCCGCCGTATTTATCGTCATTGGTAGTGAATATCTTAATGTCTTCCGGGGTTCCTCCTACGCTTACAGTATCATCATTAATTATTTTCTGGGTATTAAATTCTGTTTGTCTGGAAATTCTGTTAACTTCCTTTTTTAATGCCTGATATTCGTCATTAATTAACCCTCTGTCCTCATCGGTGTAAGTGTCTGTTGCAGACTGAACGGATAACTCCCGCATTCTCTGCAAAATACTGTGAACCTCATTATAAGCACCATCAGCAGTCTGCAAAAGAGATAATCCATCCTGCATATTTTGGGATGCCTGATTCAGTCCACGGATTTGTCCCCGCATTTTTTCGGAAATGGATAGTTCCGCAGCATTATCTGCGGCTCTGCTAATTCGATAGCCGGAGCCTAGCTTTTCCATAGACTTTGCTTTGTTTGTTGAATTAATGCCCAACTGCCGGTTCGAAAAATTAGCTATTAGATTATGCTGTATAATCATGGTCTGCCTCCGGTAAAATTATTAAATACCTGATGAATTCCTAATATAAAACGAATTACTGCTAAACTTTATTGCCTCTTGCCCTGAAAATAAATACTGTAAAGCTTATAAATAACTCCGGATTATAAAGCTTTATAGAATAAAAAACATATGTAAACCTATAAAGTAAACCTATAAATGTAAACCCATAAAAGTAAACCTATAAAATATAAACCGATAAGATCAAATTTATAAATAATCTTAAAATTAAATCTATTTAATCACATAAAAATACATCTTATATTAAAAGATGCAATTATAATTTACCTGTTTTTATTACCTGGCTGAAAAAAATATAAAATCCATTTACTATATCGGTAAAATGAGTCTGAAATATTATAAGTAAATTGTAAAATGGTAAATTTTTATCACAACAGAAATTTCCAGAAAATCCAATTTATATCTTTCACATGAAAGAAATATCCCTTATATACGAAACATACTAAGCCTGGCGATGGTACCGGCTCAGATATAGGAACACAAGGAAAGAATAATTATATAATATTTCTAAGAAGAAGCAGTATATGAGGCAAAGCTATGGACAGGACGGTTGCCAGAGAGCTGGCGGTAGAATTTAGAGAGGGGGCCAAAGAAACGGCGCCTCTTATTCCGAGGCGGTATACACTGACACATTCGGATCTTACAGGAGAGTTGTACTTAACGATAGGACCTGAATTTGATTATGACAAGGTTACGGTAAAACGGGATGAAGTACTGGGAGAATGGCTCTGGCTGGATGACGGGATAAAGTTTTATGTATACCTGCATATGGAAGGACCGGAAGGAGAAGAGACAGCGGCTATCCGTGATAAGATCTTCCGAAAGGAGCTGCCGCTTGCTTTACAGGCCATCCGGTATGGTGACCGGCTTTTTTTAGAACGTTTTCCTGAAAACGACCATTACCCTATTTTGGTTTATTTTTTATATAACAATCCGGAACGAAACAGAGTGGAAGACTGGGGAACCTTTTCAGATTATGGTCAGGCCGTTTTTAAAGAACTGGCTGTTACGGATTTGGGCATGGATTATCGTGTTTTACTGGATGAAAAGACAGGGGATGTTACCGGAGATGGGATACTGGACAGGGTAAGGGTTTATGGTGATAAAACACCGGATTCGGATTATATCCAAAACATATTACTTGAAGTTGCCTATGGGCAGACGGATCTTATTACACAGGTAATTACCGAATTAAACGGGTACAATCCGGTGGTTTTTCTCGGAGACTTCAACCGGGATCATATTTCTGATATTTTATTCCGCATGGATTTAGGTTTTAACAGTATGAATTCGGAAGATAAGGGCAGTTATATGGCTGCGGTGGATTCCTGCAGGGAGGAGTGCTTTGATACCATATTTACCAGTGAAAGGTATAATCTTGCATACAAGTTTATTGCGGAGTTTGTTGATTTCTATAGGATAAGTATCTTTAATATTTATGCCAATAAGCTGTTTTACCTGGATATCCGTTACAAAGGCAGGGAGTATCTGTCCCGGTATTATGATGAAGACAAAAAACTGTACGGGGCGGTGCAGTGTCTGGTACTTGATGCAGAGCCGATAATACCCGTAGTAAGCAGCCTGAAAGATAATTACTATGATCTGCTGGCAGTTCATCGTATTATAGGCGGGCAAGACGGGGAACCCCTGGGATGTATTAATAATTTGCTCAGCTGGGATGGAAAAGGATTTTCTTCTATTGAAATAACCGTATGTGCACCAGGTATGGATTTAATTGCACCGGATAAATGACCTGCATTTTTCTATAACCAAACATGTTTTTATATAAGACGGTGGCTAATTGACATATATTACAGATTGCAATCATCCGCGGGAATGTTACAATGTATTATGTAAACTATTTATGTAAACTTACAGTTAATCGTCCTGTGGTATAGGAAATAGAAGCGGTATAATTGAATTTAACTGTTAAGTTTCAGCCATGTAACATGGAAAGCTTGTACTGGAGGAATCGAAGGAGAAATGAATCATGAACATAAAAGCTAAAAGCATTTTCGCAGTGGGAATCATTGCGGGTCTTCTGATGATTGTAAAAGGTGTTCCGGCAGATGCCTATGTAGGCAGTGTCTTCACTTATACTTATGAGAATCAGACACTTACCTATAAAGTGCTGAGTGAACCAACGGAAACTGGAAACGGATCAGCCGCAGTAATTTACGAGGAGGGGATTACGGAAAAACTGACGGGAGATGTCGTTATACCTCAGACGGTTAAGAATCAAAACATGCCTTATGATGTTACCCGGATAGAGGGAAATGCATTTGCGGATGCCGTTAAAATGACGAGTATACAACTACCTGTTAAAGTAAACTATATCGGTTCTTATGCCTTTAGTAATTGCAGCAGTTTAACAGATATTAATATTCCCCAGGGGGTTACCGCTATAGAGAGCGGAACCTTTTATGGCTGCAAAAAACTTGAAACTATCTATTTGCCGGATAAGGTAACCACCATTGGAAGATCGGCATTTGAGGATTGCAGTAAACTTACCTCTATTAATCTTCCAGCAGGATTAAAAAGTATCGGAGCAAATGCTTTCATGGGCTGTGGCAGCCTGATGTCCATAAACATACCCGAAGGAGTAACTGCCATAGAGGATAGAGTATTCCAGGAATGTACGGATTTAACTACGGTTATCCTCCCGGAGAGTATTACCAGTATTGGAAAGAACGCCTTTTATAATTGCAGCAGTTTAAAAAATATTCATTTATCCGATGAAATAACAAGTATTGGAGAATATGCTTTTTACTCCTGTACCAGTTTAACCAGTATTAAAATACCTTATAAGGTAACGAAAATTGAGAACCGGGTCTTTCTTAACTGTACCGGTCTTACCAAAGTCCGGATTCAGGACAGGGTTAAAGCTATTGGTGATTTTGCCTTTTATAACAACAGCAGCTTAACCAGTCTGAACCTGCCGGAGAATTTGACCAGCATAGGCATATATGCTTTTACCCGGTGCGATAATATAAGACCGATAAAAATACCGGCCGGAGTTACCAAAATTGGTGAGGGAGAATATCCATATACCGGAGTACTGGTATATAATAACTCCTATGCAAAAGATTTCTTTGCACAGAATTTACCGGATTATTATCAGATTATAAAACTTCCTTTAGAAGAAATGTTTCTTACAGAAGAGGTTATGAGTGTCCGGATTGGTGATACCGCTTCATTAAAGCCTGTTTTCTATCCGGTATTTTCTTCCGAAATTACGGGAGCAATTAAGTGGACCAGTTCCAATCCCCAGGCTGTTACGGTGGACAGCAAAGGCACCCTCCGGGCAGTCAGCGCCGGAGAAGCCGATATTACTGCGGTTATGGGCAAATACCAGGCAACCAGTCATATCATTGCCGGCGGTACCGCCGTAAATCCTACAGCGATTGAATTATCCCAAAGCCGTATGGAATTAAAAAAAGGCGATTCAGCCAGACTTTCAGTAAATTATACACCAACCCAGGCAACAAAACGGTCGGTTACGTGGACAAGTTCCGATCAATCAGTGATTACTGTGGATAACGGAGTCCTTTATGCAAAAGGTACCGGAACAGCTACGGTAACGGCGGTATCCGGAACAGTAAAGTCAGAATGTAAAATAACGGTATATAACCCATTAAAAGAGATTTATTCTGATTATGATGAGATTAGGCTGAACAAAGGAGAAACCAGAAAAGCAGCTATATCTTTTGATCCTTCTGATACAACGGACAGCAAAACAACTTCATGGAGCAGCTCCGATCCATCGGTGGTTACCGTGGATAACGGAGTAATAAAAGCAGTGAAGCCGGGAACGGCAAAAGTAACGGCTGCCGTAGGCACACTGACCCACAGTATACCGGTTCGGGTTATTGCTCCTGCAAAATCGGTATCATTCTCACAGACTACGGTATCTTTAACCTCAGGACAGAAACAGTCTGTAATTCTTACAATTTTGCCGGAGGATACAACGGATGATATTATCATTACATCCTCCGACCCGGCAGTTGCGACTTATTCAGATGGCGTCATTACGGCAAAGAAGAGAGGCAAAACCACCATAAAAGCGGTATGCGGTTCTTTAACCGCTTCCGTACAGGTTACGGTAGCATCGGATATTAAAAGCATTTCGCTAAATAAAACCGCTATTAATCTTTACCTGGGCAAAAATGAAACTATAGCAGTTGATTTTAATCCCGGGGAGGTTTTTGATGATAAGACGGTTACCTGGGCAAGCAGTAACGAAAGCGTAGTGAAAGTAGATTCCAAAGGCAAAGTAGTTACAACCGGTATCGGGACAGCAACGGTTACGGCAACGGCCGGCGGCAATAAAAAAGCAGTAAGCACCGTTACTGTAAGACTAGCCATACCTTCCGCTTTTAAGGCCGTATCAGCAAGCCATAACAGTACGAAGCTTACCTGGGGAGCCGTAAGCGGTGCATCCGGTTACCAGCTTTACCGTTCAACCACCAAAACAGGTGCCCTTACCCTTTTAAAAGATACTACAGCCAAATCCTTTACCAATACAAACCTGACTACCGGAAACACGTATTATTATCAAGTCAGGGCATACCGGAAGCAGGGAACAAAAAAAGTATACGGAACTTTTACCAAAGTGGCTTCGGTACAGCCGGTACCTGCAACACCGGGTAATACAAAACTGGTTAAAGTTAGTTCCGGAAGGGCCAGCTTTACCTGGAATAAGGTAAGTGGTGCTTCCGGCTATGAAATATATAGATCCTCATCCAAAACCACTACTTTCAGCAGAGTCAAATCCACTACTTCTTTACACTTTATCAATTTTGGACTGACTAAGGGCAGAACCTACTATTATAAGGTAAGAACTTATAAAATGGTAGGAGCAAAAAAAGTATACAGTAAATTTTCCAAGGTCTATGCCGTTAAAATGTAACTGGATAAACGGATATACTGAAAACGATAAAATGTAATATATTTAAAAGCATACAAGGAAACCGTTGCACAACGCTAAATAAAATTAGCTGAAGTTGTGCAATGGTTTTTTTTATTACAATTAATTCCAAAAGTATGAGTCTCACCTACAAATATAGTACTAAAGTGTGGTAGATATGGATGGTAAATTATGCTATAATTGGCGTGTTGTTGTCGAAATGCGTAGAAAATAATAGGAAAAGGAGATTTAATATGAAAAGAAAAGTATTATTATTGTTATCTGTTGTATTTATGTTTAGTTTTATTTTAGGAGGCTGTGGAAGCAATGAGCCTAAATCAGCCCTGGAGGGAACTACCTGGGTTATATCCAGCGGTAAAGATGATTCCGGTCTTGAACTTACATCTGATTTATTAGCATTAGCCGGTATAGGCGACTTTACACTTGAATTTAAAGCCGACAAAGTTGTAACCGCCAGCTATGCGGAAGAAACTGCCGATGGTACCTGGTCTGAAAAAGATAATGTTGTTACAATCGGTTTGGATGGCGATTCCATAACTGCTAATGTAGAAGGCGAAAAACTGACTCTTGCACAGGAAGGTATGACTTTATACTTTGATAAGCAAAAGTAATTTAGCCGTACGACACTATAAATAAAAAGGACAGCAACTGTAGATTAAAGAAGATAATTAGTGGGAGTTATCTTTTTGAAATATTATATAATGAAGCAGACAGATCATAAGTACTTTGATACTATGGTCTGTTTTTTTAACTTTATAAAGTTCGTCCTAAGCAGCAAAAACACTATAGGAAATGCTTTGTTTTATTTGACAGATAAAACTAAGCCGTCTACAATTAAAGGTGAACTAAATTGTGCATATAAAGTTGGTCTTTAAAAAAATGTGTATGGTATCCTTTTATTCAAGGAGGGATAGATATGGATTGGCTTACAAAAATGAACGCGGCGGTTGAATATATAGAAGAGAATTTAACCCAGGAAATTGATTTGAGTGCAGTTGCTTTAAAAGCATGCTGTTCTTCTTATAATTTCCAACGAATGTTTTCCTTTATTACGGATATTTCCCTTGCTGAGTATATTAGACGAAGAAGGTTGACCCAGGCTGCTTTGGACTTACAGAATACCAGTCTAAAGGTTATAGAGGTTGCGGTTAAATACGGTTATGATTCTGCAACCTCTTTTGCAAGAGCATTTGCCGCGCTGCATGGGGTAAATCCGTCTAAAGCAAGAGAAGACGGTGTTAAATTAAAAGCCTATCCCAGAATATCCTTTCAAATATCAATAAAAGGAGAAGTTGAGATGGATTACAGGATTGAAACAAAAGAAGCTTTTGATATTTACGGTATCGAGGCGATTGTATCATTAACAGGTGAAAAAGGTTATTTACAGCCAAGGGATTTATGGCAGAGCTGCAGGAGCAACGGAGAGTATGATAAACTGCTTTTAAGTGCCGGTGATTTACCGGACTTTTTGCCACCGCATTTATGCAAAGTTCATGGAGCGGAGTACTATCAAAAAACGGAGGAAAACACGTTTCCCTATATGCTGTGTTCATTTGTTACGAAGAATAGTAACACAAACGGATATAAAGTAGTACACGTTCCCTCCCAGAAATACGTTATCTTTTCGTCAGAAAAGTTCAGATGGGATGAAGAATTTTTCACAGTTTTAGGATCCATGCAGAAAAGGTTTTACAGCGAGTGGCTGCCTACGGCGAATTATGAAAGGGCAGACGGAGCAAACTTCGAAATCTATGGAGGCAATGAAGAATTTGGATATATCGAATTATGGTATCCGATTACCACGAAATAAATAGGTTTATCTGCTTTTGGTATAAATGATACTGTAAAGAATAAAATTAGAGAGCAGGTATAAATAACCGCCGTAGACATAAGTTGTCCGGCGGTTATATTATGTATATAGTAACGACTCTATTAATTAAACAGCCATGTCAGACAGGCTTTTCTGCGGTGGAATAGAATTATGCCGGCAGTGCAATCCATTGGAGGAAGAGACAGACACAGATAGACAAAATACGAAAAACAGAGTAAACTAAAATTAACATAATAAGCCAGGAGGATATCATGAAAGAGAATTCAACGCCTAATTACAGAGCAGGTGATGCAGACCGGATTACCCGCGAATATTTTGACTCACTTTTAATTGAAATGCGCCATATGGACGCCGTAAAACCCTCCACAGAACTTAAGCTTTTTGGAGAAACCTTTGCTACGCCGGTCATGACTGCGGCTTTATCCCATCTAAACGGATGTCACCCAAACGGCATGGCGGAACTGGCGAAGGGAGCTTATGCCGCCAATGCCGTCATGTGGTCCGGTATGGGAGATGAGGAGGAACTGGAGGCAATTATTGCTACCGGTGCCAGGACCATAAAAATAATAAAGCCCTATGCCGATCATGATATTATTTTCAGGAAGATGGAACATGCACAAAAGAGCGGCGCATTTGCGGTAGGAATGGACATCGACCATGCATTTAACGGGAGAGGACAGTATGATACGGTACTGGGGATGCCTATGTTACCCAAAACCTTTGAGGAAATAAAAAGCTTCATCAAAGCCTCAAACCTTCCCTTTATTGTAAAAGGAGTACTCAGTGAACAGGATGCTTATAAATGTGTGGAAGCAGGAGCCGGCGGCATAGTTGTTTCCCATCATCACGGAATTCTGGATTACGCCCTTCCTCCTCTTATGATCCTGCCTGAAATCGTGAAAGCAGTAGGTGGAGCCATTCCCATATTTGTTGACTGCAGCATTACATCCGGTATGGATGTATTTAAAGCGCTGGCACTTGGTGCAACAGCGGTTAGTGCCGGCCGTTCCCTTATGGAGCCGTTAAAAGAAAATGGGGCAGAGGGAGTTTGTAAAAAAATTCTGGTTATGACAGAGGAACTTGCGGGTGCCCTGGCACGTACCTGTTCCCCAAATATTACACATATCGACCCATCGGTAATTTGGAAACGACAGCAGTGATATGACAGATATAGTTTTGGCAATTCCGGGCGGGACCTTTCATCCCGCCTGTTTTCTTTTGTGAACGTCTGGTATTTACACATTGATAAATGTAAGATAATGTATTATGATACACCTAGGGATAATGCGTTAATAGTTTAACGGAGGTATTACAGTGTTTAATATACTAACGATAGAAGATAATACAGAACTGCAAAATGAAATAAAAGAGTTGTTAACTTCCGTAGGATATCAGGTTTTTTGTGCTGACAGCCGGGTAGCTGCCTTAAATATCCTGAAGTTTAATAAAATAGATCTGTGCCTGCTGGATGTCCAGCTGCCGGACTGTTCCGGCTTTGATTTGTGCCTGGAGCTTAGGGTATTCTTTATGAATCCGATTATCATGCTGACCATATGTAATGATGAAGAAGATATATTAACCGGTCTGCGTAACGGAGCGGATGACTATATAACAAAGCCTTTTTCAATACGGATCTTGTTAATGCGCATTGAAACCCAGCTTCGCAGAAATGAATGGCAGGCGAGAAAAGATTCCCAGACTATATTCAGCGGCGACCTGAAGATAAATTTTGATACCAGGCAGATCTATCTGGAGGAAGAAGAATTAAAATTAAGAAGCATCGAATTTGATATCTGTGAAATGCTGTTAAAGAATAACGGGCGGATCATAAAAAGGGATCTGTTGTTTGAAAGTATCTGGGATTGTAAAAATAAGTTTATTGAAGAAAATACATTAAATGTACATATGAGCAGATTAAGAAAATCTTTGAAAACCTACCGCGGCATGCAGTATATAGAAACTGTTAAAAATTATGGATACAGGTGGAATGTGGAAATCATCAAAAACTAAAGAGGTAGCATATGAAAAAAAATAACTTTCTGGATGGCCGCTATATCTCCGCAATCGGTTTGACCGTTCTTGTTTTATACATAATAAATGTAGTATTTATGTCGTTAACCATTCGCAGTAGTTACTCAGAGCGGATTATCCAGGCCCTGGGAGCCATGTCGGCAACCTATGGGGATATAGATAAGGAAGTTGTAGATAATGTGATAAACAACAGTGGTGAAACTTATCAGGAAGGGAAACGGGTGTTAAAAAAGTTCGGTTATAGTCTCAGCGGAGATACCCTGATTCAAAACGCCATGAACGAGGAAATCCTTCATATAGCAGCCGCGGTATTATTCATACTTCTGTTTCTTATGGCAGGACTGTATGTACTGCACCGCAATCATATGAGATTTTTGGCAAGGCTGGAGGGATATCTGGATAATTTCAGCCAGCTGCCGGAAACCATGGATGAAACCAATTCCTATGTGAGAAACCTGATGGATAAGCTTTGCGGCCTTTCACAAAATTCCAGCCATGTTGTACATCTAATCCAGCAGGAAAAAGATAAAATCCATGAATTTATGGATGATTTATCCCATCAGATGAAAACTCCTTTAACCGTGGCCCATTTATGCATTGAGCGGTATATTATTGAACATGCCCGGTCCGGGACGGACAGGCTGGAAGAAGGCCTTAACCAACTGGAGAAAATGACTCTCTTAATTAATTCCTATTTAAAAATCGGTATGTTAAAATCCAGCAATACGAAGCTCCAGGCAGAAGACCATAATGTCTATGAATTTCTGGAAGAATGCGGGGAAGACGTTCAGCCGCTGTTTGACAATAAGAATATGGAACTTGTGATTTGCGGTGACCGGAAAGATATATTTTTATTTGATTCCTTCTGGCTGAAGGAAGCAATAATAAATTTATTAAAAAACAGTGCGGAACACTGCCCGGAGAGTTCGGTTATTATGGTTAATTTTATGAAAGAAAGGCATGAATTAATCATGCGTATTACCGATCAGGGAAATGGCATCGAGGAGAACAATCTTCCGGTATTGTTTGAACGGTTCTTATCCAGCGTCAGACAAAAAGACGGCAGCAACGGGTTGGGGCTGGCTATAGCAAAGCAGGCAGTTATCAGGCATTTCGGACAGATCGGTGTTAAAAATAATGAAGATAAGGGGGTCACCTTTGAAATCAGGCTGCCGATTCTAAATGGAAAAGATGTATACAATTATTATTCGAATGTAAGATGAATGCAAGCTTTCTCTGATATAGTATTATGTATAAAAATAACGGGGGATGAAAATATATGCTTGATTTTAAGCAGGGGGAGAGCAGATGAATATTTTAAAGATGGAGCAGGTTGGAAAAACCTTTGGGAGAGGCGCCGGATTAGTCACCGCACTGGAGGGAATAGACCTTTCCATTGAAAAGGGAAGTTTCACAACAATTATCGGCAGAAGCGGTTCGGGGAAATCCACTTTGCTGAACATTGCCGGAGGGCTGGCGGAACCGGAAAAAGGCCATGTATTCTTAGACGGTATTGACCTGTATAAGCTTAGGGACAAGGAACTGAGCAGACTTAGAAGAAAAAAGGTTGGTATTGTATTTCAGGCTTTTCATTTGATACCGGAATTTACCGTACTCGAAAATATTTGTCTGCCGTCCTATCTGGACCAGAGTAAACCTAATATGAAATTTATAGATGAGATACTGGATTTAATAGAATTGTCCCATAAAAAAACGAAATACCCCTACGAATTATCGGGAGGGGAGCAGCAAAGAACAGCTCTTGCGCGTGCCTTATCCACAAAGCCGGAGCTGCTTTTGGCTGATGAACCTACAGGTAATCTGGATTTAAAAAGCGGAGAGCAGGTTATGGATGCAATCCGGTACTGCTACCGTATTTTTAACCAGACCACGCTGTTGGTAACCCATAACCTGGAAATTGCCCAGCAGTCTAAGCGGGTTATAACCCTGCAGGATGGGAAGATAGTTTCTGATTCGGTTGGTGAAATGATATGAAATATTTTAATTATATCACATTATTGAATTTAAAGAAATATAAGAAACCCTATCTTTCCCTGTTTGTGGTAATTGTCTTAGCCTGTATGTTTACTCTTGCCATAGCCATCTTTAATGACAGCCTTAAGAAAACAGAAGAACGGCAGCGGGAGACGATTTATGGCAGCTGGCACATGGCGGCTTACAATACGGATAGTACCCTCTACCAGGACCTGCTCCGTCACGGGACGGTACAAAAACTCGGGAAAATGAACATATATGGGAATATCTTTGGCAATGACGGCAGTACGGCAGGTGTCATCGGTTCGGCCGATAATAACACGGTAAGTATGGGAATCGCTCTTTTAGACGGCCGTCTTCCGGTAAATGGGAATGAAATTGCAGTTGAGATGTCGTATTTATCCATGCTGGGGATTTCCTACGAACTGGGACAGCAAATTCCGCTTAAAATCCAGGTTTTAGACAGCGGCGGGAAACCTTTGGAGATTGAGAAAACCTTTGTACTGACAGGGGTATTAAAGAATTATTCATCCCTTTGGAAGACAGCAGGAAATCAGCTGGTATCATTTTTTGTTACAGACTCAGCCCTGCAAGGACCACCGGTGTATGAACATGTCTTTGGAGTTTTAAAAAAAGAATATATTAAGAATGCCGATGAGTTAGCAATGCTGACTGAAAACCGGGGCAGTTTTTATAAAAATGATTATACCTATTATGAATATACTGGTAATAAGCAGAACTGGTATGAGACCTTTTTATCCGGATCGGTACTTATACTGCTGGTTGCATTAACTTCAGCATTTTTTATATTTAATATTTTTTACACTTCTTTAAAGGACCACAACAAGAGCTTTGTTGTCATGCGCTCCCTTGGTGCAAGCAAGCAGGAAATCGCTTTATTGTACGGTAAAGAACTTGCCATTGTTCTTTCCCTGTCTTTTTTTGCAGGTATTATTGCAGGATTTGCGGTATCCCTGATTGCATATCAGGTGATTCGATATTTCATAGCAGAGGGATTAGTATTTTATTTTGATACGGCAAAAATCATATTTCTTTTATTTATATTAATTTTTAGTGTGTTTCTATTTGCTGTATTCTCCGTTCTTCATATTGGGAAGATGCCGTTAACCGGAAATTTTATGCTGCAGCCGGATAGCCGGATATCCGTTAAGCATATAAGAAAATTTAAGCCTTTAACTGTCAGAAACATGGTAAAAATATTTAACCGTGCCCATCGAAGGGAGTCAATTGTATACTTTCTCCTGACCGTAGGCACCTTCCTGGTGCTTGCCAATACCTTTTATCATTCATATAAAAAGTATTCGTATTATTCGGCTATGGTAAATAATTATGAGGAAGATTATAATTACGGCATTATGAATTCTTATTACGAACCGAAAATTCATCTGGAGGAGTCAGAGATTGAAAAAATTAAAAACATCTACGGTATTAATTATATAAGGGCGTACCGGTGTTCCGATTATCTTCCGATTTTCTGGAATGGGATGGAAAACAGTGAATATGCAGAACAACTAAAAGATGGTTTTTTTGCTAAATATGCCGGAAGTACGGAAGTTTTCGCTGCTGTTTACGGATTGTCCAATCAGGAACGGGATTATCAATTCTATATAGATGAAGTGGACAAGGGTCAGGTATCGGTGAAGGAGTTTTTAAAGGGCAATGAAGTAATACTTTATCTTCCCGTTTATTATAAAACAGAAGAAGGCAGAATGCTAAGCAGAATTAACGAAGCCAATCCATTCTTAAAAACGAGGTATGACTTGATACAGGAAAGTACGGTAAATCCGGGAGATACGCTAGTAATAAGCGGAGCAAAAGGGGATATTTCGGTTAAAGTAGCAGGCATTATTTATGAATTTCAGAAGATGAATTCCCAATCCTTTATTGGAAAACCGTTTTCAGTTATCTGCCTTGATTCTCTGTATGATAAATTAATTTCTTCAAATCAAAATAAGACTTATGAATTTCTGCAGATTTATGCCGCTAAAAATGCAAACTATGAAAGAACTGATGTCGAAATATCAAACATAAAAGATAATTTTTATTTGCAAAATTACCGGCTGGTGAAGGAGCAGAGCAAATATGATGCTCTCGTTAGCGTGGCTATTTCTCTGTCATTAAGTATCTTGTCCCTGTTAATAACCGTAACAGTCCAATATAATAATCAGGTTTCCAAGATAGAATCGGATTACAGAAGAAATTATATTCTGGGTGTACTGGGGATGGATAAATGGAAAATACAGTTTGTCTATGTTTATAATATATTGAAAAATAATATCTTAGCTGCTATTGCCGGATTTTTTGCAATATGTACCTATCAGGTAATCCTGTTTATTAAAACTTACCATCTTATTTATGGCAATGTTAATGTAATTAATAGGATGAGTTATATTTTTAAACAATACCTAATCAACCTGCCATGGGTTTATATAGTGACATTTACTGCAGCATATTTATTATTGAATGTTTCAATTGTATTTATACCGCTGATAAAATATCGAAAAATAAAAGATTAAATCAAAGAATGTCACTTTAATGTAAGATTACCAAGTTATAATAAATACATAGATAAGGAAAGGAGATTTACTAATGAAAAAAATCGCAGTACTTCTATTATCTACCATTATGCTTTTATCTTTCGGGTTAACAGCTTATGGTGCCGAATTAACAACAGGAGATGCAAACAGCACCACAGCAACTGTTGTAAGCAATGGTGTGGTGACACCATTTTCCTGGTATTATTCTTACGAAAAGACCGTAACAAGATATTATCTTTTCATGGAAGATATTCCTGATCAAATTTATTACAGTGAATATAATTCAGGAATGAAAGTAACTTGCACCGGATATTTAGATCTTCAGAATATTACGGTACTGGGTGACGGCTCCTATAAGGTAACCTTTAAAGGAACCATTGGTGCGTATATTTTCTAGATATTCCTTAATCATGAGGGGAAGATTAATTATATATTGAGAAAATGACTGAGCTTTTTAAACCTCCGGAAAACAGCTTGCTGCATTGGCAGCAGGCTGTTTTTCTATGGACATACTTACAACTTTGGGAGGATACAAATCGTATGTTCGGGTGATTGTTATAACCAGAGGTTATATGATATAAATAATCTTGCTAGAATTACATAGGAGAAAAGAGGAGTAAGTATGAAAAGGATTTCATCAAAAGGTGTTGTAAAGACAGTTGTAGTAATGATGTTGTTAGCGTTCTTATTATCAGTAAAGGTGAATCATGTTGAGGCTGCGGGCGGCGAGCTTAAGGCGGTTACTATAAGCACCGGTAAGGAAGATGTATCGGCAGGCAGCATTAACGGCAGGATGGCAGCTTCCGAGGTAAATGAATATGTAAGAGGTGATGTGATTAAAGTAGAGACGGATTGTGCAGGATTAATCAGTTTCCATTTCAGTAGTAACAGTTCTGACGATATAAGTTTTACTTTATGCTCAGACGAAGCGCTGGAAAATGAATTAGCATATACAAAATTGGAGGCATCTTCCGAAGAGAAGACTACGGTTGGTCTGGCAGTTCCCAAGGCAGGAACTTACTATCTGGAGTTATTATCTTTTAGTACGGAAGACATTGATTATAAAATTTCAGCGGATATCTATTCCGCAGAAGATGATATTCTGGCCAACAAAAAGGCCAAACTGGTCACTCTTTTAGACAATAAAGATAGTAATTATTATAAATTTACCATGAATCAGGCAGGTGCTATAAAAGTATATACTACTTATGCCAATGGTAAAGAGTGTTACATTGACGTAGATATCTGCCAAAAGTCTGGGGAAAGTTATAAAACAATTTCAAGTCTGGAAGCAGTAGCTGAGGGATCAAGCATTGGACTAGCTAAAGGTACTTATTACATTAAAATATCAAACGGCAGCGATGCATATTACTCAGTAAAGTATGCTGTAAGTGTTTCCGCGGATAAGAGCGGCTCCACAAAGCAGAAAGCGGCTTCCTTAAAACTTGGAACCGCATCAAAAGGTGTAATCACCATCCAGGATAAGACCAGCAAAGTCGACTGGTATAAAATAAAACTTACCAAGGCTCAGGCAGTTACCCTGTCCTTATCCGGAGATGTCACAGGAATTGTATCCTTAGACTTTTATGATTCAAAGGACGGCTATTATGGAGGTTTATTTGTAAGTAAATATACAAAAGAAGATGCAGGAGAACCGTATACCATCATAAATGGCTCGAAAAGCAAAAAACTGGGAAAAGGAACTTATTATATTAAGATAACAAAAGATGACAGCAAAACATCAGGTTCTTATTCCGTTAAAATAAAGTAAGGCAGGCTGAATAGGATGTACATTTACAGCCAAGAAAGTAATAATAGGAAAAACTACCGGGAGTAGTTAGTGATTTGATTAAATAGGGACAAATGATTAATAATAGGGATTAATCCGTTCCGTAAAAAGAACCGGGATAACAGAGACATGCTGTTATCCCGGTTCTTTTTTGTAGGAATTTGTTGCTGTGCCACCTGTGAATAAGATTACTTATTAGTTTATTACATGAATTGATAGGAATTATAACATTAGTTAAAATTTAAGGTAAACCTGTGGTACAATAGCTGTATCAGCAGCCGTACCAAGAAGGAGGGGTTACCAAAATAAGATGTTTCATATTGCAATTTGTGACAATTCGTATACAGCCTGCTCCCGGCTGGAAGAAAACCTGGAGAAGACGGCAGATGTTTTTGGAGAAAAGTATGTAATTGAGGTTTTTCTAACTGGTGAGGAATTGTGTAGAAATCTTGAAAACATGGTATTTGACCTGATTTTCCTTAGAGTGGATTTAACAGAGGTAAGCGGAATTGAAACCGGAAACCGAATCCGGGATCAACTGCATAACGATACCGTTCAAATTATATACATAGGCGGCGATGAGAGAGATGCAATGAAGCTTTTTCATAGCAGACCCATGGATTATCTTATTACACCGGTTACGTTTACCAGGATTTTTGATTGTATTTGTGTATTAAAGAGACTTCTTAAAACAAGTGCTGTTTTCTTTGAATACCAGTCGGGATATGCTGTTTATAAAATACCTTTTGATGAAATCCTGTATTTTGAAAATTCAAAAAGAAAAATCAATATTATAACAGCCGGAACTCAGGGCAGTTTTTATGGAAATATGGAACAGGTTGCCCTGACCTGCAGGGCGTATCCTTTCATTCAAATACATAAATCCTATCTGGTTAATACCGATTATATTATGAAGTATGAATACAGCCAGGTAACCCTGCTAAACGGAAAAACTTTACCCATAAGCCAGCCAAACCGTAAAAAGGTACGAATGCTGCGGCTGCGGCAGGAAAATGGGAGCAGATTTTAAATGAAAAGGGGTGGTTGATATCATAAAAAAATGTAATCTTAAAGATTTGGATGCAATAACAGATATGGCATACCGGCTTAATAATATACCGGAAAGCAGTTCAGCCTTCTGCTTTAAGGGGTACGATGCCATCCGTGATGATTTCAGGCAAATGCTTAAAAGCAGGGATAGTTTTGTAATAGGCTGTCTGGACGAGGAAGGCCTAAGGGGCTTCTGCGGTTTTTTTATAGACCGGATAAAGAATACCGTAGATTGGGCCGGACCTTTTATTGAACGGGGGGGATTTGTAAGTTCGGCACTGGAAATCTTTAACGCTGCCAGAAAAAAGCTTTCAGAGAATACCGTGCACAATTTCTTTTTTAGTGAAAATAACAAACGGTATCTGGAGTTTATGAAAGAAATCAACGCCGTTTACCAGTGCGGAGAATATGGTATGGAACTAAAACGGAGCCATTATAAAAAGAGTATGTCGGATACCAGTACTGCAGAGATGTCCTTAAACCATGGAGATAGACTAAAAATAATGAAGGATGTCAAATTTACAGATTGTTCAATCCCAGCCAGTAAAGCCTCCGGGCCGGCAAAAAAAGTCAGGAAAGTATTTTGCACGGAGCAAAACGGGGAACTGGCAGGTTATGGAAGTTACTGGTTATGGTCCATGCCGGACCGCGCGACGATTGAAAGCATAAATGTTGAGACAGGGTACCGTAATCTGGGTTATGAAGAAGCATTGTTAGTGAGAATCATTGAAAATATATATGAGGACAAAAAAATAGAACATATTGGAATCGCTATAGAAATGAAGGATCAGCGGCTGGTTGAAATCTGTATACAGGCAGGTTTTAAAATAGCCAGCGAAAACTGTTCCTATATCTTAAAGTAGAGGAGTAAGCTATGACAAAACAGGAGTTTGAGAATTATAAGGAAAAAGCAAAAACATATCCGTATCATTCCTTTGAATATCTGGAATATGCGCATGTGGCGGATTTTAAATTAATGCAAAACGACGGGGATTTACTGCTCATTTACGGCGAGGACCCGGAAAATGAAATAAATACTGTTTATTGGGCGGCCAGTGATTTAAGACTGCTCCCGGAGGCTGTAAGAAGTCTGGGACATAATATATTAGTGAAGTTTATTCCCCCGGACTTTAAAGCCTATTTTGCGGAACAGGGATTTTCTGATTATGCTGTGTTCCGGGATTATGTAATGGAGGATATCGGGGCTGCAGACAGCCTTTCAGGGTGCTCTTTACTGGAGAAAGAAGAATACGGGCAGGCTTCCTTTGTAACCTGTGAGGTTAAAAATCAAAGCCGGGGCTTCCACGGCGAAACCAAAGCATGGGTGGAGAGCTGGATTAAGGGGGAAGACCCGGATGCTATGGCCTGTGATGGTATAAGGGATTGCAATATTTTAGTAAATCGGGAGGGTAAAACTGTGACAGGAGTAGCCTGTGTGGGCATTTACGGCGATGAAAGCAAAAAAGGGCCGGTTTTGTGGCTTCGGGAAATTGCAGTTTTACCCCAGGAACAGGGAAAAGGCATAGGAAAGAAGTTGATTTTACAAAGCT
>JAEZSL010000252.1 GCA_023443925.1 Bacillota bacterium
GTTTTCGCCACTTCCTCCGAAGCTGCCGCCGTTTCTTCCGCCGATGCGGAAAGTTCTTCACTGGAGGAAGCGACCTGCTCGGCAGCGGTGGACACTTTATGGATCACTGTTCTGAGTCCATTTGTCATTTCATTGAAAGAATCCGCCAGTTCTTTGATTTCATCCCTGTTTTTTACCTGAATAGCATCTACTGTTAAATCTCCGGAAGCAATCCTTTTTGATGCAGTTACAATTTTAAGTATGGGTGTTACCAACAACCTTGCCATAATTAAGGCGGCACCAATGCCCGTCAGTATCCCGATTAGTATGATTACCGTTGTAATATTCCTGGTCCTGATAAATGCAAGATTGGAATCAGTATAAGCCTTTACTCCCAATTTGTCTTTATTTTCAGCCAGCTGGTTAATTTTATCTTCTATCTGATCCGATAAAGTACGGAGATTCCCTGCAATCTGCACCGCTTCTTCACTTTTACCCTGAAATACAAGATCAATAATTTCTTCTTCCTGGGGCTTTAGCTGCTGCCACAGTGATTCCACTTCGGCGGAAAATGCCCTGGATTCTTCCGTAACTAAGGTTTCATTAAAGGATGCCATATTGCTTTCAAATTCACTGATATAACGCCGAATGTTATCGGAATGCTGTTTTTTAACATCAAGCTCATTTTCCTGCATCATATTACTTCTGGCCCGGTTTATGGATATTAAGTCTACCTGTGCATCCTTGACGTATTCAATTCCTTTAAAGTGCAGGAAATAGAGATCATTTAAATCTCCGTCCATCTCGGAAAGCTCATACAGGGAATAAATCCCAATGGCACCAATGAGCAGAATTAATACACTAAAAATCAAAAGCATTTTCTGTCTTACATTAACATTCATTGTTTCCTCCTGTGTATTGCATAATGCTTTATCCACCATACCCGATGGTATAATATTCCAAGTAACAATACATCAGTTTAATATGGTTAACATGTAACATTATGCTTATTTTGATACTTATTTCTATCTTAACAAACACGGTATAACCAGGGTTTACACTAATTTTCGCAGGAATCTTTTTATAAAAGTTGTTTTGATGTGATGTATCTTTTATAATAGATTCTTGGAGAAAATTACATTTTGTAATCCTTGAATATTCCATTATTCAGACAAGAAAGGAAACAGCACCTATGACCGTAGAACCAATACGAAGTAAAATGAAAATTAAACAGATGTACCATTACTTAAAGGGAAAAGATGACAAATATGCATTATTATTTAAATTCGGTTTAAATACCGGACTTAGAATCAGTGATTTACTGCCCTTAAAAGTAAAAAATGTATATCTGGAAAATGGCAGCTTTAAAGAATACCTGATTATAAAAGAGAAAAAGACATCCAAAGAAAAAAAGATCAAAATCAACAATGCATTGCAAATGGTTCTCTCCGAATATATGAAAGATCATCATCTGGCAAAAGAAGATTACCTTTTCCCCAGTCAAAAAGGCGGACATATCGGCAGAGTCCAAAGCTATCGTTTTTTACGGGAAGCTGCGGAAATAGTGGGTATTGAAAACTTTGGAACCCACAGTCTCCGCAAAACCTGGGGATATTGGACCTATAATTTATCAAAGTTTAATATCGGTTTAATTATGGATACCTTTAATCACAGTAACCAGAGGATTACATTAAGATATATCGGTATTAACCAGGACCAAAAAGATGATCTGTATACTCTGGTTCAATTTTAAAAACTGCCTTTTGGTATTTAATAGCCCTGTTTTTACTTATACATTAAATTTAATAATTATGCATTTATTGATACGAAATAATAATAATTATAACGGTATCCCATGACAATCCTTATCTCAAGTGATAATTAAAAACCGGCTGAAAAAACATTGGCTGACACCTTTTCAGGTTTTAGAATTACTGGATTGTATATTGACATTTAATATAGGACGAGATATAGTAAAAGTATCAAAATAAGCATAATGTTACATTTAAATACATGATATTCCCCTTCTGATCCAGTAAGAACTATTAGTCCGCTATGCTTTTCTTATGGAATCGTTCACATTACCATAAATAGATTCTATTATTTATCTTTTTCCTTCCCCATATTTATTAAAAAGCTTATAAAAAAAGCCATCACTCCTATTTTAACTTTGAGCGATGACTTTTATGCAATATTAGTAATCAATTATAAGATCTTATTTACCTGTTCACCCTTCATCCACTTATCGATATTTTCAAATACGATTTTGGCCCTTAGCTGCATGGACTCTTCCGAAGCAAAGGCAATGTGGGGCGTTACGATAGTATTTTTGCTGTGTAATAAAGGATGGTCTGTATCTAAAGGCGGTTCAATTTCAAATACGTCAATTCCTGCTCCCCCTATTTTATCCGTATTCAATGCTTCTGCCAGTGCTTCGGAATCCACCACCGGTCCTCTGGCAGCATTAATTAAGATGGTTCTGGGCTTCATAAGTGCAATTCTTTCTTTGTTAATTAAATGGCGGGATTCTTCCGTCAGCGGGCAATGCAGGGTAATTATATCGGAACTGCTTAATAATTCTTCTAAAGAAACATAGTTGATATACTCCGGTGCATTCTTCTTCGGATATAAATCATAGGCAAGGATTTTACAGCCGAAAGCGTTGCACAACTGTGCTGTACGGGAACCAATTGCCCCTGTACCTACCACGCCTACGGTTTTGCCTTTTAATTCTCTTCCTACCAGGCCGTCTTTTGTCTTACCTTCACGGCAGCGCGCTTCTACCTGGGGAACATTTCTTAATAAAGACAGAATCATGCCCATTACCAGCTCCGCTACGGACTCATTGGAATATCCGGAGGCATTGCTGACTGCAATTCCCAGACTTTTTGCAGTCTCCAGATCCACATGGTCAACACCGGTAAATGCAACATCGATGAACTTTAAGTTACTGCACTGGGAGATCACTTCTCCCTTAAGGGGCATATTTGCTATCATAACTACATCTGCCTCTTTCGCTCTTTCAACCATAACTGCGGTATTTGTATCTTTCTCATAAGCCTCAAAGCTGTGCCCCTGCTCTATTAACCGTTTACCGTAATGCTCCAAAACTTCTTTGGATACACCCAAAGATTCTAATAATACAACTTTCATATCCGCCTCCATTTTATTAATTAAAATTATATTTTGATTATTAAAACTAAAAATCATTTATATCATAGCATTATCCTAGTGAAAATGCAAATATAATTTCAATAATCAATATTTCATTTTATTTAATGAAATCATTGATGATTTATACGATTTGTGGTATCTTATTAATTAATAACCTGTCTGTAGATCAGACGGGCGGAATGAAAGAATTATTGCTCAGTAACTAGTTTTAAACTAATTATATTTTGAATTATATTTACATTTCAAAGTATTTTCATACTAGTACTGCCTTGCGTAAACATCGCGCTTTATATTCAGCACTTGCAATTTACATTGAGGCAAAACGGAGAATTGGTCGTAGTGGTTACTTCACCGATTGATGACACCCCGGCATAATCGTAATAACGAACACTGAATTAAGTGATATTTGTCCAAGGTGATACTAGCTCCAATGGCATATATTATCTGCTGGCAGATGATTTACTGCTGCAAATCAAGGTGTGAATTTTGTACTTCATAATTCACAATAAGCTCCCATGGCATAATACTTCTGCTGACAGATGTTTTACTGCCTCCAATCAGGGTGTGAATTTTGTACTTCATAATTCACACTGACACCCATGCATATTGCATACCCGCTTGCGATACTGCATAGATAGAAAGATTAAAATGCAACGCATTTTCAATCTAATTCCTAATTAGAAAGGGTTTTACAATGATAGATAAAAATAATCCCTCCCATTTTAACCAGTCCGCAGAAAAAACCATGCGGATCATAGAATTTCTGGCAGAAAGCCGCCGGCCCATGCGTCTTTTAGATATTGCTGCCAACCTGGAATTAAACACCAGTACCACACTTCGTTTTATCAATACCCTGGCAGCACTGGGTTACGTGGGGCAGGAACCTGCAACCTCCAAGTATTTTCTGACTTACCGGATCTGTTCCATTTCCAATAAGATATATTCCAAAACAGGGTTAAGAGATATAGTAAGTCCATACCTAAAAGAACTGGCTGTTAAAGCACGGGAATCCGTCTGTCTTGCCGTGGAGCAGAACCGGCAGGTGGTTTATATTGATGTTGCCGACGGGCCGGATCAGATGGTAAAAGGCATGCAGCGCATCGGCAATATCGCTCCCCTGCACTGTACCGGAATCGGCAAACTGCTGTTATTAAATTATACGGAAAATGAACTGGAGGAGCTGATTACTGAGAAAGGTCTGATAAAGTATACGGAACATACCATAACCACCAAAGAAAAACTTCTGAAGGAATTAGAACAGGTCAAAAAAGCCGGCTATGCTTTTGATAATGAAGAGTGCGAGCTGGGTGCCCGGTGTGTTGCATTTCCCATATACGATTTTACCCAGAAAATTATTGCAGGCTTTAGCATTACCGGACCGGTAAACCGGATTACGGAGGATTTTATTCATACCAATCTATCCCTGCTTAAATCCATAGCAAGTGAAATATCCGGTAAATTATCAGCCAGTTAAATTTAAGAAACAAAGGTATCTTCCTCTTCTTTGGACTGCCTTTTTTTAAGCATCTGGGCGGTTATCAGCACCGTAATCGGAATGATTAAGGTAGCACCCAGCCCGCTGCACAAGATCTGCAGCAGTTCCGCGCCAAAAACTTTTGAATTAATAATCTCTCCAAAAGAATAGGACAGCTCCTTAAACCACAGGAGCATGGCCATAAATCCGCCGATAAAGGCAAAATACAGCGTATTTGTAGTTGTACCGAGAATATCTTTTCCCACATTCATACCAGCTCTCATTAATTCCTGTCTGTTCATGGACGGATTATGCACATTGATTTCATGCATGGCCGAGGAAATGGAAACCGCTGCGTCCGTTATAGCACCAATTAACCCCATGATAAAGGTACAGATAATTATTTTAGTAAAATCCAGACCTACATACAGGGAATAGGCACTGATCTCATCATATTCTTCTTCACCGAAGCCTTTGATCTTGGCCGCTGCTCCGATTTTATATATTAATACGGCCAGAACCAGCAGTGTGATGAAAACAGAGATAAGGGCTGCCTTTGTTTTTACATTCACCTTATTTATATAGAATAAGGTAATAAAACTAATAACACCGCAGGCTGTAAATGTAACCGGAAGAGGATTTAAACCATGAGCCATAAATATAATAGCTATATAAAGGATGCCGAAATTGAATAACAGTGCGAAAAAGGATCTTACTCCCCGGTTTCCTCCGATTATCTTCATAATTAAAAATAAAATTACGGTTAATACTGCAATGGTATTCAAGGCAGGCTCCTCCTACGGTCTATAAAAAAGACTGTGCTGTATAAAGAAATGGGTATGGTGATTATGATGCCGATACTACCGGTCAGGGCACGAACCAGCTCCAGGGATAAATTCATGCTAAAGGTGTAAAATACGGTCGAACCGTTTCTTAGATAGACCAGTATCATTGGTATAGCACCGCTTACATAGGCAAAAAACAATACATTAATCATGGTTCCCATAATATCTTTCCCTATCTGGGTTCCGGATACGATCAAAGCTTTTGCAGTGACAGAGGTATTGTTTTGATACACTTCATATAGGGAGGATGACATTGTTATAGAGATGTCCATAATTGCACCTAAGGCTCCTACAAGTATTTCTGCCATAAATATTTCATGGGGCGGACGGGTTAAAAACTGCATTTCTTCATACCTGAGACCTTTTTCTCCGGTTACCCACAGGACAAGAAAAGCAATAAGGAGGGATAAAAAAGTACCGGTAACAGTAGCAATTATGGCTGCCAGTGTTTTTTCATTCCGGCCACTAACAATAACCAGGGAAAAAACGGTAAATACGATAACTATGAGGCCGCAGACTAGCAACAGATTCATACCTTTCAGGTACAAATCCATGGCAAGGGAAAACAGAATAATGTTTAATGTAAGGCTTACTACGGAATAGAAGCCTTTTCTCTTTCCGATTATAATAATTAGTATTATAAAAATCCAGGCCGTCAGGACGATATACCGATCACGCTTCAGCCCGGTGATGATTCCGGTCAGGTACTGCCCCTTGGAATCATTGAGATTAATGAATACACTATCTCCGGCCTGATATCCGTCATCATAAACACCGGATTGGGAATATTCATTTTCAACCCGGATTTCATGTCCTTTATACTTACCATTTTTTATCTGCAGCGTTAATCTCTGGGTATAGATCATATCTTGATTCCTATACCGGTCGATTACCTTTTTCTGACCGGTTGTCTCTGCATTTATAACCCGGGCTATTGTCTGTTTATAAAACCTGAAATTATGGTCGGCAAATAACATGCTAGCAATAAACATGACAAATAAACAGATAGTTATGATAAATTCATTCTTATTAATTTTATAATTCTTTACACCCATATCAGTACAATCACTTCCGCCGGATAATCATAGTCTTAACTTAATTGAATTATAGCATATGTATCATTAATTTCCAGCTTAAATTCGTTATTTCAGCTAATAAGAATGCCGGCTCCCTTAAGAAACACGGGAACCGGCATTCTATATTAAAGTATCGGCATTTCCGTTAAACGAAGATTAGTACAACCGTAAGGTATGAAAGTCAGCTCTTCAACCTCCTCCAAAATCCAGGAAAGTTCCGGCTTTATGGCGGCGGAACCATTTACAAGGGGCCAGTCGATTTTACTGCCCTTAAGGATAGCCTTTACCGGAGCACCTTCCGGAGAGAACGGCATACTGCCAACTGTTCCTTCTTCAAAATGAAGGCTGCCTGCAATATTATCCTTATCAATTCTCAAGCCATAATTCCAGGGCGTTTTGGCATAGATTTCATAATCACAATGAGGATATTCTCTTCCTGGTACCTCTTTATTAATCTGCACCCATTTTTCTTTAATTTCCAGGGAGTAAATCAAAGGTCCTCTGGCGAGAGCATACAGTCCGTTAGGACGGGATATTATTTCACTCTGCATAGGGAACTTTAGAATCAGCTCCGTTTCGCCTTCCCATTCCTTATCCAGGACAGCAAATCTTCCGCCTTCTTCTTTTTGAAGCATTCCATCCGTATGAATCTCCGCCTCCTTACACCAGGAGGGTATTCTAAGACTTAAGGAGAATCGGATTTTACGGTCCGTCTTTATCTTAATATGCACCGTGTCCCTAAAGGGATAATCTGTAACCAGGGCTACCCTGACCCCGACTCCGCCTATCTCAGTATTCAGATCCGACGGTGCATACAAAACTGCAGCGATACCATCTTGTGTTCTTTGTAAGGTATTCATGGCAAATTTCGGCCAGGGCTGGCTTAAATTTGCAGTACAACATCCGAAATTAGGTTCCAGTCCAAAGAGATGTGCCTCCCCTCCATTGGTATTAAATAAGGGCACTTCCCGTCTGCTGCATTCTACCTGGTTAACCTGCTGGTCATACTGGTGGCTCCACATATCCGGACTGAAGGTTGCCGGAAGGGCATTAAAGGTTATTTTCTCCAGACGGTCCCCGTACTTCGCTTCGCCTGTGCAGGAGATCAGATGCTCCAAAGAGTACATATATTCACCGACAGCACATAATTCCGTACCCTGTACCGGGCTTTTACCTGCCAGACATTCATCACCGGTGAATACACCAGTAACCATGCCGTGATATTCATCCAGCATTTCGGTCATTAAATCTGCACTATGCAGCTGATCATCATTCTCTGTCATCCTGGAATACAGCGCACCGGCTTTTAAAGCCATAGCGTTATTAACGACGTGGCTCATCTGGCTCCAGCGTCCCTTTTCATCCGGTTTTTTATAGGGCCAGTCCTTAAAAAATTCTCCCCAGTCAAAGCCCTGGCAATGCAATTTTGACGCCAGAAGCAAAAGCCATTCCTCTCCTGTACGTTCATATAGCCACCAAATGGATATAAGGCATTCAAACCATCTGGTCTGGGCCCAGGAAAACAGCGTATTCGAATCAATGTGCCGGTCCAGGTTAACAAGAGCTTTTCTCACCACCTCTTCAATTCTGGGATCACCCGTCATATCGTGATATAACACCAGTACCTTAAGAATTAAAAATAATGCCCACATATCGTACTGATTCCGGTCGCCGGTATCCCCGGGGCAGATCCATCCGTCCTTATCCTGTTGTGCAATAATAAAATCGACGTATCTTGCCGCCCGGCTTTTCATATCTTCATTATCCAGTAACCAGGCCAGGGGAATAAACCCATCCAGCCAGTAAGGCACTCTCTCCCAGCCTTCCATGTCGCCGCCAATCCATTTACTTTCCTTTATATCCGGCCAGAATTTATCCAGATTACCAGAAAGCCCTTCAGCCTGAATCTGAAGCTGTCCTAACAGCCATCCCTGGGGTTTTAATTCAGAGACAGGGAATAAAGTAAAAGCAGGTTTTTTTAAACTTTTCATAGAAACTCCTATCTGCTGCTCACGGCAGCGTATATTTCAATTACTGTACATTTTTTTCTATTCAATTCAAAGTTTATCAGCTATAATACAATTAATAAATTGCAAATAATGCACTAAGAAGTGCAAAAAATGGATGGTGATTAATATGGATTCAAACGCCTGTAATCTGGTTAAATTAAGCTTAAATCCCTGGCCTGAATTTTTTGGAGCCAGTTACCGGTACTTTTTAAAGGACGAAAAGCATATAACCAGGATCTGTGATTTTTATGTTTTGATATTTGTCCTTGAGAGAACACTTGTATTCTGGGAAAATGGAACAGAAGTTGTTTTAAACAAAGGAGAATGGTACCTGCAGCGGCCGGAATTATTTCAACAGGGACGGACGGGCTGTCCGGCTCCCGTTTATTTCTATATTCATTTTAATGCTGTGGAAGCTCCTGATCTGTCAGACTCTCCGGCAGAAAGTAAGACCTTTAAAATTCCGGACGTTATATTGCACAGAAAGGGTACTTATGACATCAAATTGATGAAACCTTTATTCGATCAATTAGATTACTGCCATAAGAATAAAACCTATGATATCCTGAATTGCCAGTCCCTGTTTCTGTCCATTTTGAACACCATCACCTTTTATAATCACAAGGAGGAAAGCTCCTCCCTGGCTTACCAAATCACCCGGTATATTTCTGAACATTACGGCAGGGATATTACCTGTGATATGCTGGCAGACCGGTTTCATTTTTCAACGGAATATATAAACCGGACTGTGAAAGAATACAGTGGGCAGACACCGGGTCAATATCTTAAAAATATCCGGATAACAAGAGCCAAGGAACTGCTGGCCAACACCGACCATACCCTAAACCATATTGCAGATGAAGTAGGCTATCATGATACTACCGTTTTTTATAAAGCCTTTAAAAAACAGACCGGTATGGCACCGGGCCTGTGGCGTGAAAAAAGCAGGCGGATCGACGGATTTACATAATACTTCTTATTCAAGTAGTTTGCGCACGAAAGGCCCTGATATAAGTCAAAAATTCAGACGGATATCAAGGCCTTTTCTTTTAAGTAAATATTAATTTGATATGTTGTATTACAGTAAAATTCTTAAATTTTCTCAAAACGGTCCACATCCATTACGAAAATGGTTGCTCCGCCTACATTAACCAGTACCTGCATGGAAGTATATTCGGCCGGTCCGACGGGATTCGAAATAATCTGCTGTCTCGGCCCGCATTCTTTTTTAACAACGTCAATAACTTCTTCCACTTTTTCTTCTTCCGTGCCAATCATTAAGGTAGTATTCCCTTCCCTTAAAAATCCTCCGGTCGATGCCAGCTTGGTTACATAAAAGCCCTGTTTGTTTAATCCTTCCATTACACGGCTGCTGTCAACATTGCGTACAATCACGTATATCAGTTTCATAGAATCCCATCCTTTCAACATTATAATCGATTTGCGAAGCATTTGAATTTCTGTATGTTCTTACTTCGTGTTTTACTAACTTTCTTCGACCTGTTCCCTGAACTAAATTAATGGTATCCCCAAAGCCAACTGTACATTCCCGAAATATCGTCAAATGATACTATTTGCCAATTCCTATTTTTATTATAGTATAACATGGTATGAATGTAAAGTGTAATGCAGGTTAATTTAACGTAAAAAATTGACGGACCCATTTGCGGGCGATTCTGATTTTCCAATGTTGTTACAAGAATGTAATTCCTCTGAGCCTTGTTTGTGGCTGAAGACCGAATTTCAATCCTTGGAAGTCTTACCTTTTTCCTCCTCAGCCCTGCTTTCATGTTCTTTCAGAAAATGCTTAATTCCCTGATAGGTTTCTTCGCTTAGAATGTGCTCAATTCTGCAGGCATCCTCTTCCGCTTTCTCATGGGATACTCCGGCTGTCACCATAAGAAACCGGGTTAACTGTTTATGTCTGTCATAGACATTCTCCGCTTTTCTTTTGCCTTCTTCGGTCAGTTCGATATATCCGCTGTCATCTATTACAATTAGCCCTTCTTCTTTTAGGATTCCTACCGCACGGCTTACACTGGGCTTGCTGAACTTAAGTTCTCTGGCAATATCGATGGATCTGACGGCGCCGCTTCTTTTACTAATAATCAGAATCGTCTCTAAATAATTTTCACCTGATTCGTACATAATAGCCTCTTTCCTGAATATTCTTTTCTTCGAATTGAATATTCGTTAATCAATAGCTGAAAAAACTTCCTTCGTTTTTCAACTTATCTCCTTTTGCATGAGCTAACTTCATCATAACTCATTTTTAAGAAAGTTTCCAGTCCGATTATTGAAGCCATAGGGTGAATTGTGATGAGCTTCACTAAATTCACCGGTATCGCCGGTTCTCTATTAGGTTCTCTATTAGGTTCTCTATTAGAATCGTATTTGTTTATAATATAAACTCCCTGTTATAAGGTGGTTTATCCCCAGAAAACCTGACTACAGGCGCTTATATCCACCGTACAAATTCAATAATCCACCTTATTGGACTGATTACACTCAAAATACGGAACAGCTGGGGCATACTCTCAATTGCAATAAAAGTACCTCCAAGCAGAGAAAAAATTGCCGTAAGAGCGGATGCCGTAATATTTGCGTTCATATCACTTCTGCTAAAAGCACACACAAAAGAAGCGAATGCTGAGGAAAATAAAGCGATAACTGCTGCTGTTAAAACTCCCTTAAATGCAGAAAGCTCCCAATTTCCATTCATCACCCTCATGATAACTAAAGCGGCGCTTCCCTGCAGAAAGATCATAATTAGATTATGAAGGTAAAATCCGGCATAATAACTTCGTTTCTTTTGTATGGAATAACAGTAACGCTCCATAGTACCTGAGGTTTTATCTGTGATGATTACAGCTCCCTGGACTACTGACAGTACCATGAACAGTGTCATCAGATACGCAGCGGCCCTCTCGGTATGGGTTAAGGACTTTATCACTCCGGACGGTTTATTCTTATTTTGAACGGAATGTATAACCGGCTGCCTGCCGTCTTTTATTCCGGTATAATCAAGTATTATCTGAAGATGTCCCGTTATTAGGTCACTGTTCATGGTTTCCCTGGAAGTTAGTTTATATACAAAATCCTCCGTATTAAGTATCTTACGGATACTGTCCCTTCCAGTTTCCGTATCTGAAATCACTCCAACCCGTAAAGCCGGCCTGGCTGACTGATTAACAAAGCCCGCAGCAAAGCAAAGCACCAGGGGAATAAAAAAGGTAACAACACACTGTAATTTATGGTTTAAATTTCTTCTAATATTATTTTTTATAACCAGGTATGTTCCCATTCAAAAATTCCTCCTTTTTAAAGTGAATGACCGCCGCCAGGCAAATTACGAAACCGGCTGCAAAAAATACGAAAGACAACCGGTATAACTGATTTCTGTATACTTCCCCGTCATATAAATATCTGAAAATACTGCGGTTCATCCAGGTAAGGGGCGACAAATATAATAATGTCTGCCACAAAGGCTTCAAGGACCCAATCGGAAAGAAACTTCCTCCCAGCACCGCAAAAATACAGATAGGCAGATTAATCAGATTCTTTACTACTATAAAATTCTTAATACCCAAACCTAACAACAGACCAAAACCGCATGCCAGAAAAGTTTCTGCCGTATACAGCAGAATAACTGCCGTAAACCTGCCGCTAAGAGGCAGTCTAAAGATAAAATAGCAAACGGTTAAAACCAGTGCATTACATAATGAAAAAACCACAGTGTCAGCCAAGAGCTTGCTAAGAATAATATGCCAACGGTTAATTGGTGCCTGTATTAACCTTACTGCCGTACCAAAAGCAGCATCTTCTTTTCCTCCATAGGCGGAGGTTATAATACCGAATAAAGTGCAGAATGGTATGGTAACCAGGGTATAATACTGAAAACTATTAATAATCTCCGTATAATTATTTTTTGTTAAGAAACCTAGTAAGATAATTAGAACCAAGGGAAAAACAACATTATATCCTATGGCAAAACCGTCCCGTATTCTTCTTCCCAGACTGCTTTTAAACAAAGTCAGAAAAACGCTCATACTATACCTCCCCATCCCTTAAATCGGTTCCGGTCAGATGCAGAAATATCTCTTCCAGAGAATGAAATCCAAGTTCTGCATATTTTTCTTTTAGTTCTTCTTTTTCCATATCTATCAATATACTGCCGTGATCCATTAATATAATTCTGCTGCACAGCTCTTCAATCTCCTCCATGTAATGGGATATATAGATTACGGTGGTATTCCTGGCTTTGAGTTTTTTGATTGCCTCTAAAATGTGATTTCTGGACTGGGGATCAATACCAACCGTGGGTTCATCCATAATCAGGAGTTGGGGCCTGTGGGCAATGGAACAGGCAATTTTCAGTCTTCTTTTCATCCCTCCGGAGAAAGCAGAAGGTTTCTTAAACTTACAATCTGAAAGACCTGTAAAATGGAGTGCTTCTTCTGTTCTTTTTATTAATTCCTTCCCCTTAATCCGGTACAAAGCCGCAAAGAACCTGATATTGTCGTAAGCGTTCAGGTCATCATATACCGCGATATCCTGGGGAACGACCCCTAAGTCCTTTTTAAAATCCATTCTATTTTCCTGAATGTCCTTCCCCCGATATCGGATTGACCCGGATTCCATTTTCTCTATGTCGGTTATCATTTTAACCAAAGTACTTTTACCGGCACCATTCGGCCCAATCAGTCCAAGGATTTCTCCTTCTTTTACAAAGAAGCTAATATCCTTCACAATCTTTTTTTCGCCATAGCTTTTTGATAATCCTGAGATTTCTAATATTTTATTCATATTTTCACTTTACCTCCTGTTATTTCATGATCTATAATTAACATTATATATCCAACGTTGGTTATACTACTTTTATAAAAGAGTCTGCCGGTTTATTTATTTACAGACTCTGTGGAAATCCTTATTGTTAACTTTTCTTTATCTTTTAGTTTTACTTCTTATCTCTTACAGCTTTCATACTCTAAATTAACGCCATATCGTATTTTAATATTATTGTTATGATCAGGTATCCGCTTTTTTCTGTTTGGTTAACTCCTCAATAATTTTATCCAGGTTAATAACTGCGTTATCCGGATCCTTTAAGATCGCTTCTTTAAGACTATTGATATAACTGATTTTTTCATCTGTCTCCGATTCCGTCTGTTCCTTATCAATTCGGTCAAAATCAAAGCTTCGGATCATCAATTCTGCCTGTTCACCGGACTTTAAATACTGATCCAGATTATTAAGCAGTTCCTCATGCCAGGCTATCTGACCTTTAATGCCTTCAATGGTAATATTAAAACTTAAGCGGTTTAGTTCATCCGTACCGTCACCGACTTTAATATCTCTCCACTTTATCCAGTAATTAGCCTGCTCTTTTAACTCCTCTATATGCCGTTCTAATATGGCAGCACACTCTTCCCTGGTTAACGCAGCTAACATAGGACCGGTTATAAATTTCATGGTTGAGACCTGCCACAAAGGTTTGTTAAGTTCTTCCGCCATCACCTTATGAAGCTCTTCCCTGCCGCTTACGGTTATCTCATAAATTTTGCGTACTCTGGAACCGGTTCTTTCTTCTCTTAATACTTTAATATGCTTTTCTTTCTCCAGCTTGGTCAGCGCATAATAGATAGAGCCGGATTGAATCTTAACCCACTGTTCGGTACCGGATATCTGGAGAAACCTTTGAATCTCATAACCGTGTGTGGGCTTAATATTCAGATAATATAAAACAAATCCCCGTATCATGGTATTTTCCTTTCGTATAAAACATTACCCAATGTTGAGTATATTATATAGTCAACATTGGGTATTGTCAAGCCTATCTTTTTTATAATTTACAATACTGTCTGCATTTAACATTTTAGAGTCCGCAGCTGATTCAATTTTACTTTTTTTCTGCCTTCTATACGCTCCAGCCAAGACTTTCCCGTTGAATGCGGTACAGCTTTTCATAAAGTCCTTTTCTCTCCAGCAGCGATTCATGGGTTCCTTCTTCCACCAGTTCCCCTTTGTCCAGTACTATAATCTTATCGACCCCTGCTACTGTCCTAAGCCTGTGGGCAATAACCAGTACCGTTTTACCGGCAATCAGCCTGGAGATTGCCTGCTGGATCAATACTTCGTTTTCCGGGTCCAGGGAAGCAGTTACTTCGTCTAACAGTACAATGGGTGCATTTTTAAGTAAAGCCCTGGCTATGGAAATCCTCTGGCGTTCTCCGCCGGACAGCGTACCGCCGTTTTCGCCTAATATGGTATCATAGCCCTCTTCCAGATTATTAATAAATTCATCACAGCAGGCAGCTTTGGCTGCTTCCATAACCTGTTCTCTGGTCGCATTCCGGTTACCGATCCGGATATTATTATAAATTGTATCGTTAAACAGTACCACATCCTGAAATACAAAGGACATATAGCTCATTAAATGCTCCGGTTCCAGGGTCTTAATATCAATTCCGCCGATTTTTATTGTACCGCTGTTTACATCCCAGAACCTGGCAATTAATTTTGACAGGGTACTCTTTCCGCAGCCTGACGGACCAACCAGGGCAGTAATTCCACCGGAGGGAATACTCACCGATAAATTCTTAATTACTGCATCCTCTTTGGTATCTCCCTCATGATACCGGAAAGAAACTTTATCAAATTCAATATTGTAAGCTTTAAGTTCTTTATCGGCATCCCCTTCCATAATGGGAGTTGATATTAATGTCCGCATCCGGCTTGTAGATATCCTAAGGTATAACAGTTCCGGCAGCAGGGTCAGCTCAACCAGAATTGGCCCGTAGATCCGGACAACAATCAGGAAAAACATCAGTAAAGGAATTAACTCGATCTTTCCATCGGTTAAAAGATAGGTACCGATAAAAACCGTAAGCCCTATACCGGCTTGCACAATAATCTGCGCACCCGTAACAAAAATACCCGTACCAAATTCCATCCGCAGGGCCATCCGCTTCATAAGCTTAAGAGCATTATCTAGGGCGGCAAATTTATCACCCTCCAGTCCGCAGGCCTTAATAACCTTGATTCCTTCAAAATATTCCTGTATCTGTTCCGAAGCATTCAGCTTAGCCTTTATCTGACTTTCACTTAACTTATTCTGAAGTTTTTTACTGCCAAGTATTATCAGAAAAGCAATGGGAACGGTACAAAATACAGCCAGGGCCATCCTCCAGTCAAAAAAAGAAAGCAGAATACAGATAATTACCATGGAGATTCCATTGGCACAAAGCTGAGGGATTACATGACTTAACACATGTTCCGTGGTTGCACAGTCACCCATAAGATTCGTAGTAAGTTCCGTTAAATCTTTTGAATTGAAAAAGCTCATGGGCAGCTTTCGGATATGTTCTGCAATGCGGATTCTGGAGGACTCTGCTTCCAGGTAGGAGGTTACATAGGTCTTTTTATAGTCATTTTTATTAGCCAGAAAGACCAGAAGGGCTGCCAGGATTCCTGCAAAGAAATAACCCCAAAGTTTACTCCAGGAAATCTCTTCGCCCATTAAAGGTTTCAGCAGTTCCGCAAATATCTGTATTGTAATTCCAAATGGCAGCATTAAGGAAAGATTGGTTATGGTGCATGCTAAAATCGCCTTTTTTAAATCGGAATAACCTTTTTCTGTCAGCATTAATAAATTATTTAGTTTAACCATGGATACCGGCCTCCTGTCTGCTATGGATTTTCCAATCAAGGGATCTGGTGTACATATTCCACATATCAAAATATCTGCCTTTTCGCTGCATTAGTTCTTCATGATTCCCCTGCTCCACCAGATGCCCTTTCTCCATAACAAGAATTTTTTTTGCACTCCTTGTGGTGGAAAGCCGGTGGGCAATAATTATAACCGTTTTATTCCGCATCAGTTTTTCAAAGGCTTTTTGAATAAGATATTCATTTTCCGGATCTGCAAAGGCTGTGGCTTCATCCAGTACAATAATAGGAGCATCTTTTACAATCGCTCTTGCTATAACAATACGCTGCTGCTCTCCTCCCGAAAGATGGATTCCCTTAGAACCGATAACTGTGTCATATTTGTCCGGAAGATTGTTAATAAATTCATGACACTGGGCCGCTTTGGCTGCGGCAATTACCTGTTCATCTGTTGCAGAGGGATTACCGATACGGATGTTATCTAAAATACTCTGTTTGAACAGGTACACATCCTGAAATACGAAGCTTACCTGGTTCATTAGATAGTCAGTATTCATATTCCGGATATCCACTTCCCCGATACGGATACTGCCCTGGGTTATATCGTAAAAACGGGGAATTAAATGGGCAATGGTACTTTTACCCCCTCCGGAAGGCCCGACTACAGCAGTTATCTCACCCTGTTCCGCCGTAAAAGATACCTCCGTCAATGCCTGGGCTTCTTTATCTTCATCATAGGAAAAGGATACGTTGTTAAATTCAATCTTATGGTTTTTGCAGGTTTGCGGTTCTGTTGTTTCCGGTAAGGGAGCCTTATTTAATATCAGATCCATCCTTTCTACCCCGTTAATAATCTGCATGCTGTTGGTGGAGGTATACATAATTTTAAGCATAATGGAAGAAATGGAAGGAACAAAAATCAAATAGAATATAAACGTTGTTGTAAAGCTTTTATAATCGGTGGTTCTGGTACCGATTAAGATACCCACCGGGATTAGAAATAAGTAAATATTGTTAACAATAGTTGTAAAACCGGACATATAATTTTCCCAGCTCAAAGTATAAGGGATTACAAAATCCGTATAGCTTTTGATGGTTTCATGGAGCCTTCGGAAAGAATATACGGTTTGTTTAAAAGCTTTGACCACTGTAATACCTCTTATATATTCTACCGATGCATTATTCATTTCTTCCAGCGTTGTCTGGTATTTATCCATCATGGTTTTGGCACCTGCATTGCCATATGCCTTAAATTCTATGATAAATGCGGCAATAATACCAACCAAGGCTGCCAGACCGAAACGCCAGTCAAAGCTTAATAAGATTATCAGCATTACAACCGGTGCCACAAAAGCGGCAACAATGTCCGGAAGCTGGTGGGCTATAAAGCCCTCTACTTTCTCTATATTCTCATCCATAATTTTACGCACCTTACCGCTGCCGGCCGTTAAATGAAAGCCTAAGGGAAGTTTTGCAATATGAGCCGCAAAATTAACCTTTAACTCATACAGAGTACCAAAGGCCGCAAGATGAGAACATATCAAAGCCGCAAAATATAAAAGAATATTCCCGATTACCCCCCCTACCGCAATCCATCCGTACCCTATGGTCTTCTGCATCTCCAGTTGTTTAAAATCCGGATAAGCCTCCATGATCTCCCGTATAATAAAGTAAATAGCTATGTAGGGGATGAAGGACGCTATGGAAGCCAGTGCGGATAAGATGACAGAACTTATCATAAAGGGTTTTTTGGTTGCTGCCAGCTCCATTAATCGGCTCATTCCGCTTTTGGGCCTGGTAACTGCCTTTTCTTTTTTCATAATAATACCTATTGCGTAACACATCTGTTCACGGATGGGTTACTGCCACAGAATCTAATGTGAAAGAATCCTTATGTGGCATTCCTTTCTTTTATTATATTTTCTTTCACACTTTCAAACATGCCGTTAAACGGTGTCAATAAAACAGGTAGTTAGCATTTGCTAACTACCTGAAATTCTAGCATTTCTTATCCGGATTATCTACTCCATATAGACAGTACTGCTCCAATCAGCCGACAGTTTTCCCTAACTTATGTTTACTGATAAAGAATATCAATACTGTTTTTGGTACTCTCTTGGGGCCATTCCCATTACATCTCTAAATGCACTGGAAAACTTACTGGCATTCTGGTAGCCCACCAGCCCTGCAATTTCGCTGACGGTATATTTCCCCTGCCTTAACAGCTCGGCTGCATGATTCATCCTGGTTTTTTTTAGATATTCGTAGGGAGGCAGACCGTAAATATCTTTAAAACAGGTCTTTAGCATGGTCTTAGTAATATTATGCTCTTTGGACAGCTGGTCAATGGTCATATGTCTGGCTAACTCTTCCGTCAGATGATCTTTGATATGTTTCACTTTCAGCACCGTACTCTTATCATAATATCTGCAGCTATACTTCATATCGGATACAGTTCCATTACTGAGTAAATGCAGCAGCTCCAGAACTTTTACCTTTATATATGCTGCCTGAGAGTAAGGGTTGGCATGGTATATCTTTTCCAATACGGTCTGGATTTCCTGGTCTCCCTTTAAAACATATACATTGCCGCCTGCACACAGTCTGCCGGTAATTGTGCCGATATCGATGGATAATTCTTTAAAAAGCTCCTGTAATAATTTATTCACCGTTACAATATCAAAAGTAATTGCAAACCCTTTAAAGATCCGCTGCGGAAACCTGGAATGCAGGGACTCAAATATATTATGTAAGGCGATAAATTCACCTTCCCCGACGTAAATGCAGCGGTTATCCTTAAGTTCAAATTCATAGGTTCCTTCGTGACTGTAACTTAGCTCTAAATAGTTATCCATATCAAACTTTCCGCCGAAATCGTAGGTTGTATTATAATCATTGTAATAGATATCGATTCCGGGAAAGAGTCTGTTAACCAGCATCCTTCCGTAACCATCCTTTTCATCCAGTTCGTAGAGTACGGTGGTTTTGTTTTTCCGGGTAGTCTTTAATCCATATTGCTGTGAAATATCATTAAATACATCCTTATCCTTCTTGCCGGCATCCATGACTCAACTGATTCCTTTCTTTTGGTACTATCTTTCTATAGATATTTATCCGTTGATATTTATCAATTGATACTTACCTATTGATACTTACCTATTGGCATTTATCAAATATCTATTTCGGAGTACCCTTCTACTAATTATTTTCTAATGGATTCATACTATCTTTCTATTGGTTACTTTCTAATAATGTCCTTCTCTCTATATTGGTTACTTTCTAATAATATCCTTCTCTCTATATTGGTTACTTTCTAATAATGTCCTTCTATTTTTAAGCCATCTTATCAGTTGATACATATAAAGAAATATAAGCAGATATATATCCTGCATTTATCACAGTTAGCAAATGCTAACCCATTAAAACTATACCTTATTCCAGGAAAACTTTCAACTGATATTTGGCTTAAAAATAAACTGCCCTGAAACTTCATCTAATTAAATAGAAGCTTCAGGGCAGCCGTTATGCTTTACTGATAAAAAGTTTATTCCTTCTTCGTTATTTCATGAATAATTTATAAATTAAAGTCCTTCACCGGTTAAAACCACCATAACCGTGGTGTTAGCCTTAACAGGCACAGTAACCGTTTCACCGTTAGCCTTTAAGCTGCTGAGAATAGCTGTACCGGAAAGATCCGTTAAGACGGCAGACTCCGGTGCTGATTTAACTGCCAGCACCACTTCCGTATCCTGTCCGCAGATTTCAGACAGCCGGATTGCCAGTTTGTTATCAACGCGGTTTATGCCGGAAATAATTCCGGTTCCACCTTTAACCTGCATAAAGCTGTCGGTTAACGGCAGGCTTCCCCCATGAATGCTGCCGGACTGGAATGTCAGAGGATGGAGAAGACCAAATACCAAACCATTTAATACAGCAGGGCTTGCTTCCCCGGTACCCGCATAAAGCGTGATGTTATGAATTCCTCTTTCGGGATAAGGATCCGGACTATAGGTCGAATTAATCAAGGTACAGCTAAGTCCCGTATCACTGCCGCGGAAACCGTACTTACTGTCAGAAGCCAGGAATACGGCACGGTCACCTTTATTGCCTACCGCTGCACCGAAAGTAAGGGCCGGAACATCCAGCTGCATTCCCTTCCGATGCTGGATACCGCCAGGTACGTCGTATACAAAATTGCCGGTTTCGGTTAAAGGCAGATGATACAGCAGCACCGGTACCGGTTCTTTCTCACGGCTTATTTCATGCCAGTCAATCTCAAGCTTAATGGTAAGTGCTCTGGCTCCGGCTTCCAGATAAATTTCTTCTTTAACCTTTGAAGCCATAACGGAACGCTCGGCAGTAAAGCCATTGCGTAAGGTGCCGTTGTCCACCGTCAGTTTTAAAGTCTGGAAGCAATCTTCTTTAATAGACGTATATCTTCCGATCTGCCATGCATTCGAGGAATCCCGTTCTGTAGTCAGGTATCTAAGTCCTCCTCTTTCACCGGCTTTTAATAATTCCTGATCCGTTTCTTTATCCTTAAGTGAGATTAAGGTTCCGTTTTTAAAATCAAATTCGGCACGGAGATATTCGTTCTCCAGAAGAATATTTTCCG
>JAEZSL010000049.1 GCA_023443925.1 Bacillota bacterium
CAGCTGACTTGTAATCAGCAGGTTATCGGTTCGAGTCCGATCGTCGGCTTTTGGACCTTTAGCTCAGTTGGTTAGAGCAACCGGCTCATAACCGGTCGGTCCGGGGTTCAAGTCCCTGAAGGTCCACTTAAAAAAAATATGGCCTAGTGGCTCAGTTGGTTAGAGCGCCGCCCTGTCACGGCGGAGGTCGAGGGTTCGAGTCCCTTCTGGGTCGTTTCTTTTTTATAAAGAATGAAATAGGTTATTTCCCATGGGATCTTAGCTCAGCTGGGAGAGCATCTGCCTTACAAGCAGAGGGTCATAGGTTCGAGCCCTATAGGTCCCATTGAATCTTTGATTCAATATTGAACATATTGTTCAAATGCCGGCGTGGCGGAACTGGCAGACGCACAGGACTTAAAATCCTGCGGGACTAATCTCCCGTACCGGTTCGATTCCGGTCGCCGGCATTATGAAAATTATTTCAATATGTAATACCAGTTGTATGTGCGTTTAGCTCAGCTGGATAGAGCGTCTGGCTACGGACCAGAAGGTCGGGGGTTCGAATCCTCTAACGCACGTTGTTTGAAAAAATTAAGACTTAAATACCCTAGTATTTAAGCCTTTTTTGCTGAAATAGCAAGATTATTAAATATCAAGGCTCCATGGTCAAGCGGTTAAGACACCGCCCTTTCACGGCGGTAACAGGGGTTCAAATCCCCTTGGAGTCATTTTCGAGTTATATATTGTCCATTATTGGAATAATTAAATAAATAATAAAAGATGGAGACTTAAATATTAATTGATATTTAGGCCTTTTTTTATTTCAGCTTAAATGTGTGGACATTTAAGCTTTTTTTGTATCCTATACAATAAAACCACCTGCTATGCAGGTGAAGATGATTTGACATACGATCAAATGTCACTAAAAGAATACATTGCCCGAGGTGAGCTGGTAAACAAGGGTAATAAATAGAAACCCTTTAGGAAATTTATATATTTGCTGAATTGAAGTATATTTACCCAAGACGCGTGAAATCGAAATGTCAAATAAGAACATATAATTCGTATTCAGATATGGAAAATATATGATGGTACGTTATGATTATAATATGACATGCAAATTGCAGGTTTAGATTACCCATTAAGAATTTGTTGAGGCTTAGTTGGAGGAATTTGCATTGATAATAAATGTTATGAAAGAGGGGGAGTGATGGTGTTGAATTGTAAAAAGTAACAGGCAGATTGTAAGCTGGGCTAAGGTTTTAGGTTTAAATTATATTAAGCTATATAATATGGAGGGGTAATTATAATGTATAATAAAAAGGTATGGAGAAGTAAATGGTATCTATATATTTTAGCAGCAGCTTTGATATTCTGCTGTTCCGGGCTTTTTGTGTCTGCGAGTGATAAAGATAGTTCTTTAAACAAAGCTGAAACTGCAGCGGAAGGTTCCAATGAAGTGAAAAGTGTAAGAAAAGGATCTTATACATATAAGAGTATCTACTCATTAAATGCAGAAAATGCCGAGTTACTTTATGGAGCCGGGAAGTTTGCAGTGGATGATAAATCATCCGGGAATAGAATAACAGTTGTTGGAGTAGGTACGGACAATGTCCCGGGAAGAGAAAATGGAACCGCCGTATTTTCTAATATTGAGGCAGAAGAAACCGGCCTGTACTGGCTGGATCTTTATTATTTGGCAGATAATGATGACCGTTACTTTGATTTAAGCGTCAATGGAGTGAATCAGGTCGTCCGGTGCCCTGCCAGCGGCCCATGGTATACACTGGGGACTTACCGGATTCCGGTTGAATTGAAGGCAGGACGCAACGAGCTTGCTTTCAGCTGTAAAAGCTGGTATGCTCCGAATCTATACAAGATTGAAGTATTGAGTAATAAAATAGAGATAGAAGCCGAAGAGGCAGAGCTTACCTTAGGTGCCGCCGCCTATGAGGTAACGGATACTGACGGTAAAAAGATTACGATTATCAGCGTTGGTACGGATTCGCAGCCGGGCAGGGAAAACGGAACGGCAAAGTTTTCCGGCATAGAGGTATCGGAGACCGGAACCTATGAGCTAACACTTTATTTCCTTGCGGATAATGACCAGCGCTATTTTGATATGTACGTAAATGGTGAATATCAGAAGGTGAATTGTCCGGCCAGCGGGGAATGGTATACGGTGGGTACTCATACCATAGAAATTGTTTTGCAAAAAGGGAGTAATGAACTGATCTTTAACTGCAGATCCTGGTATGCTCCTAATTTGGATAAACTGGTACTGACAAAAAGTAAAAAGGAAGAAAATAACCTGGACATAAACCGGTTCCGGCTGGAAGCTGAGGAGGCTGTTTTATCCGGCGGTGCATATGCGGATAAGAATTCTCCTAATTGTTCGGGCTCCGGAAAAGTGAATGATCTTGGAGGTAACAATAATGGTTCAGTAACCTTTGATAACATTACAGTGCCTTCTGCTGGAAACTATGCTGTGGCCATTGATTATTGTACGGCAGAAGAAAGGGCCTTTGAGATACGTGTTAATGAAAACAGTAGAATTGTTTCTTTTACAGGCTCAGGTAATTGGGATGAACCAAACAGCAAAGTAATTGTTGTTGAGCTGAAAGCAGGAGTTAATACGGTGACTTTTACAAATGGCAGCGGCAATGCACCGAACCTGGATAAAATAGAAGTATATCCCTGTGAATACTTTAAGGGAAAGAATTTAGAACTGGTTTACGATACCGGCAACGGTGTATATACCGTGAATACCCCTGACAGAAGTATTATTAAAGATGCTTATGCCCAGGTGAAAGTAGATGAGGTTGATTATAATACGAATCAATATTCATTCAGAGAAATAGTATCGGAAGAAATAAATAATAATTTCGGACAAGGTATCCGGGTTACGGTAACAAATAAAGAGGATACACTTCCGGAAATGGTGCAGGAATTTGAGTTTTATTCGGATCGGGATTATCTTCTTACAAAAGTATCGGTTCTTAAACCAGGTGACAATGGGGTAGCTACCAATTTTATCTCGCCGCTTACTACTGCCGGTATGGGATGTGTGGAAAACCGTATTGACGGTTCGGATTATTTTTTAGAAGTGCCTTTTGATAATGATGGGTGGATTACCTATGATACGAAGGGAATTAACTTATCCGGGGAAAGCCATGAAGTAACGGCAGTCATTGATTCAGAGAGCGGTGCCGGACTTATTATTGGATCTGTCACTCACGATACCTGGAAAACAGGGATACGATTTAAAGGTTCCGGTAACCAGATCAATAAACTGGAGGTCTTTGGAGGTGCAAATACCCGGTTAACGAGGGATAAATCACCCCATGGCATGGTTTCCGGCAGCTGTGTGGAATCACCTCTTATTTTCGTAGGAGCATATAATAATTGGCAGGATGGCCTGGATGAATATGGGATGGCGAACACCAGGATGGTACCAATGAAAGAAGCCTATACGGAGCAAGTTCCATTTGGCTGGAACAGCTGGGGTGCGGTTCAAACCGATATTTACCTTGATATAGCAGAGGGTATATCCGATTATGTTAAGGAGAATCTGCAGGAATCCTGGACCAAGTCTGCAGATGATGTGGTTTATATAAACCTGGATTCTTACTGGGATAATATGACGGACACGGAGTTGAAAGAATTTGTAGAGC
>JAEZSL010000260.1 GCA_023443925.1 Bacillota bacterium
GTACCTGCATATATTATCTGCAAAAGGATGGATATTTTCTGTAGGCGTCACATATTTTATTCTATAAGAGTTTATATTGCAAAGCATAGATACGGTCATTAAATCCGAATAATGTCGAAATTAAAAAATCTTCTTTTCTTCTAGGACAGCCTGTGCTATAATGATATTTGGTGATAATATCGTCCCAGGAAACTTATTTACTAAATATTTTGCATGAAATGTCCCTAAGATAATCATACTATGAGAAAGGGACTCTTAATTTTGTAAATAGTTTCTTTTTTGTTGTACATTAAAAGCAACCCAGACCCATGGAGGAATATGATGAGCGAAGTAGCACAAAACTTTGAAGAGAAATTAAGAGAATTATTATCCTATGCCAACGATAATAAAGGTGTCGTTGACGTAGGCAAAGTAAACGACTTTTTTAAAGAGATGAACCTGGATGTCAGGCAAATTGATAAAATATATGAGTACCTGGAAGCCCATAATATCGTTATCTTAAATCCGATTGAAGAAGACGATCCGGATGATGAAATCATTTTAGAACTGGAAGACAGCGATGAAGCGGCACTATTGGAATTCGATGATTTTTCCATGATGGGTACCATGTCCGATGACCCGGTTAAACTTTATTTAAAGGAAATCGGAAGCTATCCTCTTTTATCGGTTGCAGAAGAAATCGAACTGGCTAAGAAGATCGAAGAAGGAGATACCCATGCAAAGCAGGTACTGGCTGAATCAAATCTTCGTCTGGTTGTCAGTATTGCAAAGCGCTATGTCGGCAGAGGCCTTTCTTTTCTGGATCTTATCCAGGAAGGTAATTTAGGTTTAATTAAAGCCGTTGACAAGTTTGATTATAATAAAGGATATAAGTTCAGTACTTATGCCACCTGGTGGATCCGCCAAGCCATTACAAGATCCATTGCCGACCAGTCTCGTACGATTCGTATACCGGTACATATGTCTGAAGTAATTAATAAGACATACCGTGTATCCAGAAGCCTGCTTCAGGAATTAGGCCGTGAACCCTCCGAACAGGAAATTGCGGATGCGATGAAACTGCCCATTGAAAAGGTAAGAGAAATTCTTAAGGTATCCGCAGATCCCATTTCCCTGGATACCCCCATCGGTGAAGAGGATGACAGTCATTTAGGAGATTTTATTAAAGATGACTCTATTATGGGTCCGGAAGATGCCGCTTCCTATTCCGTATTACAGGATCAGATCTCTAAATTACTGGAAACTTTAACAGAAAGGGAACAGCGTGTATTGATTCTGAGATTTGGATTAAAGGACGGAAGAACCAGAACCCTGGAAGAAGTAGGAAAAGAGTTTAATGTAACCCGTGAGCGTATCAGACAGATCGAAGCCAAAGCGTTAAGGAAGTTAAGACATCCCAGCAGGGCAAGAATGTTAAAAGGCTATGACATCATGTAAGTTTTCATAATTTTTAATATAAAGTATGGCACTAAAGATGTGGCTGTACCCATGGAGGTTACTATGGAACGAATTATACTGATGGTTATACGAAGCTTTTTTCAGTTACCCTACTGGTTATATAAAATTTTCAGTTACTCCAATATAGATAAGTATGATGAAGCAACCGGTTATGCCCTGCTTCATCGTCTGACCTTTCTGGCTAACCGCAGAGGAAGGGTTAAGATTAAGTGTTACGGACTTGAGAATCTGCCGAAAGACAACGGTTATGTTATGTATTCCAATCACCAGGGAATGTTTGATGCTTTGATTTTACTGGAGACCCATGAACGGCCTTTTGCAACTGTCTCAAAAAAAGAAGTGGAAAACATATTTTTCTTAAAACAGGTCTTTGGTGTTCTCCGGTCTAAGTTTATCGACCGGGAGGATGTACGCCAGTCCATGAAGGTTATGATTGAAGTTACCAAGGAAGTCAAAGAAGGCCGTAATTATTTAATATTTCCCGAAGGTACCAGATCCAAAAACCACAATCAGATTCAGGAGTTTAAGGGCGGCAGTTTTAAATGTGCCATGAATGCCAGGTGTCCCATTGTTCCGGTAGCAATCATTGATTCCTATAAAGCTTTTGATGCACATTCCATAGCCCGGCTGACCGTACAGATTCATTATCTGAAGCCTCTGTATTATGAGAATTACCAGGGCATGAAATCCGGTGAGATCGCGGAACATGTTGCGAACCAGATCAAGAATGTCATAGATGAATTTGAGTTTAAATAAAAAAACACATAAAAAAAGGTTAAGTAAATAACTTAACCTTTTTTTATGTCTATATTTCAGTCTGCATTGCAGCCAGTTTTTTATTTAAATCTTTTATGAACAGCCAGCCTTTATCCGACTATTCCTGCAACATTTTTTCTCAAAATAGGCCCAAGTATCAAAGCGGCAGCGATTTTAACAATATCCCCCGGAATATAAGGGATAACCCCCATAAAAAGACCTTCCCTGAAAGTAAGTCCCAGCTGGTATGACAGCCACGCTGTACCAAAGAGGTAGGTAACCGCCAGACCTAAGAACATACCTAAGGCATACATATATATTTTACCCCTGAATTTTTCAATAAAAAGACCGCTTATAATTGCTAAAAGCAAAAAACCTGCCAGATAACCGCCGGTTGGTCCGGCAATTTTGCCGATTCCGCCGCTGAAACCGGAAAACACAGG
>JAEZSL010000262.1 GCA_023443925.1 Bacillota bacterium
TTCCTGTAGTTTTCGCTTTTTGTTTCTTGTTAATGAGTTGCTCATGGTAAAAATCCTCCTATGCGTAAATTTTTTCTTACATTTTACCATGAATTCAACACTCGTTCCCTAAATAGTTAGTCTTTTAGTGCGAAAAATATTTACTCCTCAGAGCTGATTAAATGATAACGGATTATTAGAAATGAATTTATATAGAATTGATGAAAAATATTTCAATTACTTTTTTGACTTATACATAAAACAAAAGAAATAAAAATCAATAGTCTGGTATCCGGTAATAATCATTAAAATATTATCAAAGAACCGTCAAGCAAGTTGATATCTGTTAATCTGAAACTATAAGTAGAAGGTATTTTTTTCATTTATTTATGATGTCCAACATGGACAAATACGGCTTTTTAGTTTTTGGGAGGTTATGTTTTAGTTCACCCTAAGTGCTGTTTTAATTGTTTTTAGTTATGTGAAAATGTAACAGAAAAATTCGTAAAATTCTACTTTACAAGACAAAAAAAATCATTTATTATAAGAATATCTAAATTATCTATATTCTATTTAATCTTATATTTTCATTTTATCCCAATACATTAAAAAAGAAAGGTGGTTTTTTTATGTAAAAAATTATGTATTAAACCGTTAACTTAATATGAAAAAGGGGAGTATATATGAAGATTGCATTTTGGAGCAGTGCTCAGGGGAGCAGCGGTGTGACAAGTAATCTGGCTTGTGTCAGTATAGCATCTGCTATGAAGTATTCTTATAAATCCATACTCATTGAGAATCATTACCAGAAAAATAAATTAGGTAGTATATTGAAATATCAATGGGCAAATTATGCGGAAAGGGAGGAGAATTTTCAATTCAGGCATATAGGTATAGATTATATCATTAATCAATTTTCTAACAGCAGGTTTGATGGCAGTACGGTTAAATATTTATACGGAAAAGTTAAGGAGCCGGCCAGGGTAATAAAGGAAGCATCACTGGAGATACTGGATAATACTTTATATTACATACCGGTAAGTTATCAGTTTAACCAGCAGACCTTTGACTATAACCTTTATGGTAATATAAAAGATATACTGGATGCAACGGAAATCTTCGCAGATATTACATACATCGATACCTCTAATCAGAATAATCTCAGTTCTAAAATCATTTTAGAAGAAGTCGATTTAGTTGTCGTTAATTTAATCCAGAATGCATCCATGATTCAATATTTCTTTGATAATTATTCATCAATCTTAAGCAAATGTGTATTCTTAATCAGTAATTATAATAAAAATTCTAGTTTAAATCTTGATAAAATTTCGAAAACCCACTCAATCAGCAAACCCATTATTGCAGCAATTCCAAATAATATTGAATATCAGGAAGCGGTGTCCCGGGGAACCGTAGTTGAGTTTTTAGCGCGCAATTATACCTGTGGCAGAAAAAGCCCCAATTATAACTTTATACGCGGGGTTAAAAAAGCGGCTGCCATGATTATGGAGACAGCCTCAAATATTAGTCAGAAGGAGGAATGCCTATGAGAAGAAGACTCAAAAGATCCACCAGACAGCATATAATTGTATCTGTATTATGTGTTTTTATTTTTGGCGGAGTTTTTTTGACAGCATATTTTACAGTGACGTCTAATTTGAAAAAAAATTATCAAAGCCGTATTGATTCGTTATCCCATGAACTGGAATCAAAAAAGATCTATGTTTATCAGGCAAAAAAAGATATCAGTGCTGGAAGCAGAATAACGAAAGATTTACTTACCTATTCCGGTGTACTTTCAGAACAGCCACAGAGTAATTTCATAACAGAAAGTGAAATAGGCAAGGTGGCTTTAATTGATATTAAAACAGGAACGGAAGTACTAAAAACCATGCTGACCGGGGAGGTCGCGGATGATACCTTGAGAGAGGTGGAATTTAATACTTTCTTACTAAGCAGCAATCTAAAAGAACATGATACTGTGGATATAAGAATCTTATTTCCTAATGGAGAAAGTTATGTCGTTTTGAGTAAAAAAACTGCTAGAAATCTGGATTTGGAAAACAGCAGCTGCTTTATGTGGCTTGATTCCGAAGAAATTTTGAGAGTATCCGGTGCTATCGTGGACTGTTTTATAAATGAAGGTTCAAGGCTTTATACGGTAAAGTATATCGAGCCGCAGATACAGGAAGCTTCTCTTATAACCTATACCCCAGGTACTGATGTACTAAAACTGATACAGGAGGACCCGAACGTTGTCAGGAAAGCAGCAGACAAAGTGAATGAATCTGTGCGCCAGGAACTGGATAGGCGCTTAACAGAATTCTATAGCCGGCACGGCAGTGAGGCCTACTGGAACAATTATAAATTCAATCATCCTGCAGATAGCCGTGTTAAAGAAACCGGTTCAAATAATGATTTGACCGGCGATACAAACGAATCAGAGAGCGCAACTGAGCTTCTACAGACAGACCAGCCGGCTGATGAAGGAGAGGAGGAAATATATTATGTCGACTAGAGCTAACATTCTTGGTTTTCTTGGTATTGAGGCATATGATCTTATGCTTTATCTTACAAAGCTTTTATATCATTTGGGCAAGAAAGTACTATTAATTGATAATTCAGAATCCGGTGCCCTTACCTGTTGTATACCGGTTCCGGATACGCTTAATCCCAGAACTACAAAAATAAGCTGCACTTTGATGGATTTTGTCAAGGAGAGAAATGTGACAGAGTATCAAGAGGAATACGATTATATTCTTATGGATTTTGGATTTCACACGAACCATAAAGAATTAACTAACTGCTCCGTACTTTATCTGATTACCGACAGGCAGCAGCATAATATCACCAGGCTGCAGAACTTAAAATCTGACCATGAAATGTATGTTATTATCAAGGATATTGTCAATGGCCGGTTCGCCGGGTATTTGCAGGAGTGTCTGAAAGATAAAGGTCTAAATATTATTAGTTACTACCCTCTGTTTAAGGATGATACGGATAAAGAAAATATGTTAGGACTCCAATACAACGATAAAATTAAATTAAGGATTCTGTCCGGTCAATTTAGATATGTACTAAATCAATTAATTACGGAAACTCTTTGTTTTAGTAAAACTGAAGCTGTAGAGGCATATAGGAAAGCGAAAAGAGGTGCATAGTTGAAAATAGCATTTTGGAGCCCCATAACAGGGAAGTCAGGCACTACCAGCAATTTACTTGCATCTGCGGTTATGTCTTCCGTAATATTAAAAAAAAGTATATTTATTCTGCACAATCATTTTTCCGACTATAGTCTGGAGAAAGCGCTAATTGGTAAGAATGCCGGACCGGGGCTGTTTGAAGATATTGGACTGGACTCCCTGCTTCGCAACGTTAAAATTCCGGATCTAAGTGAAAGCATCATAGACGATTCTGCCATATCACTTTTTAATAACCGTCTGCATCTGCTGCCTGGTACTACAAAGGAATATCGGGATCAATTTGAGTCTGAAATGCCAGAAAGGATTCCTGATATTATTAATACGGTTAATAGATATTATGATCTGGTATTTATGGATCTGGCTCCCGGATATGGAATACAGACACAGATTCTGCTAGAGAACGCTGACTTGATTGTGGTAAATCTTATCCAGGATGTTAACAGTATTGATAATTACTTTGCAAAATATCATTTTTCAAAGAAAAAAGTGGTTTATCTTATTGGCAGGTATAATAACAACTCCAGGTATAATCTTAAAAATCTTGAAAAAAGCTATCACGGGATCAGACAGAAAACGGCGGTTATTCCCTATAATGTAGAATTTATGGACGCAGTTCTGGATGGCAGACTGATTCCTTATATAATTAAGAATTATGCTGCCGGAAGGGGAGAAGATAATTTATATTTTATTAAAAAGCTAAAACAGGCAGTTGGACTAATATGGGACTGTCTGATGAGAGCAGGTGAAATAAGTTGATTATAAATATCATACTCATTCTCCTTATTTCATCTGCCGGTATAATCCTGCTCTACTATATAGGGCGGAGAGGGGATGGTTTTGCAGAGAAAAAGGAAACCGAGCAAAACAGTATACCCTACCTGGTTCAGGAAGTAAAAAATTCCTTTGAAAGTATTATAAATAAAAATATCGCCGATCTGAATTTAAATAAGCAGGAAACCTTAAAGCGGGAAAGGATAAAAAGCCTTATCAGAAAAAACTTAAGAAGCTGCAGTCTGGGTGATATCGGTGCAAAGGAATATGTAAAAGACTATATGAAAGAGATACTTCAGAAGAATTTGGGTATTAATAAGGATACCATTGATCGTTTTATACCCTTTTATAGCAGTACTTTACTAACGGTACAGGATAAATTTGAGATAATTCTGTTTATCTATAAAAAGCAATATAAATATGATGCTCTAACAGCTCTTATTGATGCTTACCAGCTGGATGAACCAAAAACGGACGATGAACAGGAGCACTTTGAGATAACCAAACTGGAAATAGAACAGATCTATGAAGCAGAATGTACGAACCTTCCCTTTGTGGACAAACTGGAAGTACTGGTACAGCGTATCTACCAGTTATACAAAGGTTTTGGAGCAATTGATGAGATAAGAGATATGAAGATTGACGGTGTCTCAGGAGGTATTTCCGGCATGCCAGGTGATTTACCCGGCATGTCTAGTGATTTATTAACCTCTCAGACAGGAAGGGTGAAAGCAATGGAGAATGGAAGCTATTGTGCTTATAACAGTATATGGATCTTCTTTCGGGGGAAAACACTTCATTTGTCATTTTTAGGTTTTGAGACACAAAAGGAATTGATCCGGGTATGTAAAAATATATACCGGTATGGTAATCCTGGACAGTTGAGTGAGGCAAGAGGATATATAGCCAATGACATGAAGGACGGCTCCAGAGTCGTTACCTTCCGGCCTCCCTTTTCCGATCGCTGGGCTTTCTTTGTCCGGAAACATGACAGTATTCTTGACATGGACATACATAATATCATAACAGATGAAGGGAATGAAATACTTTTTCAGATTCTAAAATGGATGGTACGGGGATGTCTGGTTATCGTTATAACCGGTGAAATGGGAAGCGGTAAGACAACATTATTAAAGATTTTAATACAGTACATCCGAAGAACCTTTACCCTTCGTGTACATGAACAGATCTTTGAATTGAATTTAAGTAGAGTATATCCGGATATTAATATACTAACACTTCGGGAAACGGAAACAGTTTCCGGGCAGGAAACCCTGGATATCATGAAAAAAACCGACGGAACGGTAATTATACTAGGTGAAGTTGCATCCCACATAGCAGCAAATTGGCTGGTGGAAACCTCCCAGATCTCAAAGATGACCTTGTGTTCCCACCATGCCCAGACTACGGAGGATTTAATTGATAATTTGAAAATTGCACAGCTGCGGGTGGGAGGTTTTCATAATGAGTTCTTAGCCGAAGAACAGGTGGTTAAGGCAATTCAGGTTGACATTCATATGGAAAATTCAGGCGGCCACCGGTACATTTCCAGAATCACGGAGATTGTACCCCTTAAGAGTGGAAACCGTCCCTCCGAACTAAAACCTGCAGATGAAGAATATTATAAAAGTAATTTACAGCAAAAGGCCTATAAAACCGTAGACATCGTTAAATTTGAAAATGGACGCTATACTGTTAAAAATGCCTTCAGCCAGAGAGCAGTCGACCGTATATCAATGAACCTGAATAAAGAGGAAAGTGAAGAGTTTACAAGCTTCTTTCATTCACAGTTACTGGAGGATTTCTTATGAGTAATATGCAAATGATAAAGCTATTAACGTTTCTTTTAATCCTCTTGCTGATATTCTTACCACTCATTAATTTCTGGCTGAAAGGATATCTGATGGACCGGCAGAAGTACTCAATATTCCTAAACAACAGAAAAAAACCGCCTAAGGATTACATATGTATTTGGTATGATTTCTTCCTGCAGTGGATGGTTACGAAGAGATATGTTAAAAATATCTCCCGGTATTTTGAAATATACTTACCGGGAGATTATAAAAGAACAGCCCATGGAACTATGAAACTTATATTAAAATCCTGGAGTCTGGATTTATTATTGATTATCTTTTTGTTCACAAGAGAACCGACCTTATACTGGGGGACACTGACCCTGGCCTATATGTATATTATGAATAACCAGGTTATTTTTACGGCTTTGAAAAATAACGAAATCAAATTACTAAAGCAGTTTGATAAATTGCTGGGAGATATCCGGCATAATTATCAATCTCACGGCATGACCCAGGAAGCGTTGTATGATTCCATAGAAACAGCACCTTATCCGGTAAAATTACATGCATCTGTTATATATAACATTTTAAATTCGGAGGACCTGGAAGAGGAGGTGAGCAAGTACAAGGAAAGTGCACCTAACCGGTTTTTAAATATATTTTTATCTTTAAGTGTTCTGATGATGAAGTTTGGTGATAAGAAGGTTGACAATCAGTCCTTGTTTTTAATCAATCTAAAATATCTGAAGCAGGAAATCAATACGGAAGTATTAAAGAGAGAAAAGATGAAGCATCTGTTCTCCGGACTTGTGGCCGTTTGTGTTACACCGGTTCTTTTTCTGAAAGCGATAGAAGACTGGGCGGTATATAGTTTACCGGAAATGCAAAGCTATTATAAAGGGGTATTCGGAATTCTGACCATGGTAATAATCTTTATCGCCACCTTTTTTTCTTACAATCTGATTAACCAAATGAAAGAGAACAGCCAGGCAGAACGCAAAAATCCAGTCATACTGGAACAACTGGAGAAAATTCCTTTTGTTCGCAAAGTACTAACCAATATTATTAATAAGAATTATGGTAAATCATTAAAAGTACAGGATCTTATAAGACAAACCGGTGAGTCTGTAACAATAAAACAATTTACATTAAAAAGGATTATATGCAGCATTCTTACATTTCTTGTTTGTATCTTTATATCTATTACAATCCATCATCATAATAAAATTCAATTACTAACTAATTATAACAATGTAAATTACCTAAGCTCCACCGTATCGGAGAGACAGTTGAATAATATAAAGGAGGTCATCAAAACATATGTGTATCAATACATAAAAATTACGTTACGAAAAGAAGAGGTTGAAGAAAAACTGCAACAGGAAGGGGTGATAAAAAGTAAACTGCTGATGACTATAACTGTAGAGGAGATAATCAACCGTATTAACAGGTATCATGAGGAATATTACCGGTGGTACGAACTTCTGCTTACGTTTCTGGTTTCAATTGCAGCCTATTATATGCCGTATTTAAATCTGCTGTTTATAAGAAAACTTCGCCGAATGAACATGGAGGATGAGGTGATACAGTTTCATTCTATAATTCTAATGTTAATGCATTTTGATCGGATGACCATTGAAACAATATTGGTTTGGCTTGAAAACTTTGCTGACATATTTAAAAAATCAATCCGGGAGTGTTTGAACGACCTGCAATCCGGTGACCTGGAAGTTTTGGAAGATTTAAAACGGAAAGAACCCTATGAACCTTTTGTTAAACTCATTGAAAATCTTCAAATCAGCGATAAAATCGGTATCAGTAAGGCCTTCGATGAAATAGCCGTGGAACGTTTTCATTACCAGGAAAAAAGAAAACTGGAAAATGAAATCTATATTAATGACAGGTCTCTTCTTGGGAAAGTAATTGCATTTATACCGTTTTTCATAACAATCGGATTATATCTGATCATTCCCTTTATAGTAGAAGGACTGAACCAGTATGCCCTGTATATGGAACAGATGAAGAGTATTTATTGATCGTATTTTAAGTTTACAAATATAAATACAAATAACAATATACCACTAACAAAAAATTATATATGGAACATGCAAAATGAAAATAGCAATTGGAATTTACGAATAAAAATTGTAAATAGAACTTACAAATGGAAATTGCAAATGAATTTACAAATGGAAATTGCAATTAGAACTCACATTTGAAATAGCAAAAAATAGCAATTAAAACTAACAATTAGAAATTATAATTAGGTTTGCGAAAAATATTGTTTCTTAATATACCATACTGTGGATAGCTGTATCTGGATTCAGCGAACCTCTGCATGATGCAGCTCTGCGATCATATTAATTGTGTGGACTATAGATATGACAACGGTTTTTTTAATAACCAATTAACTACAATAATTAAAAGGAGAAAATATATGGATAATTCATTAAAAGGATTAATTTTAGCAGCAGGTGTGATTATAACCTGTCTGATCGTGGGTATCGGTTTTTATATCAGCAGAGAAGCAAGTGCGGCAGCCACCAATGGCACGGGACAGATCAGCCGTATGAACAAAGAAGTAGCGGAATCTGATAAGGTAATGTATGACGGCCTGGATGTAACCGGAAGTGAGGTAATCAATGCAATTAATAAATATAAGAGTGAAGATATCTCCGTTAAGGTTGAAACTAAAAAGTCAACGGTTTATTATAATCGTCTGCTTACTAACAGTGACAAGGAATTAGGCGGTGAAAGCAGCGCATCGGTTAAAAATACACAGACTATCACCAGTTCCTATTACATCAATCAGAAAGCACAGTTTACCGGAGAAATTTTGCGGGATGTCAATGATACCATTATCGGTATATCTTTTGTGCAGCAATAATTATGCAGAATTTATCTAAACTTCTGGAATTATCCGCTTCTATTCTTATGTTTTGTATGGCAGTTACATTATTATTTTATTCAAACAGGTCATTAAACAAAATAATCGTTACTACGAAAAACCAGATAGGTATAGAAAACATTCTTTATGAAAACCAACGTCTATACGATGAAATTAAAGAAAGTAAGACTACATATGCAGAAATAATAACAACGCTTTTGGGTGATCTGGATTACGATGTTCTGATCAATAGCATGACAATATTAAAGGATAATTATAATTACAAGATGTTTGATTTTTCGGTTATTCCTCAAGGTGAGTATACAAAAACCTATCAATACGATTCATCCGGGAATATTGTCAGAGTGGTTTTTAAGAGTTGATTAAATATGAATCAATTGTCAAAATGACAATTGCGTGTTGAATGAATATAAGAAAATTCAAGTTGAGAAATCTTTTATACGAAAAAGTCCTATAGTGGAAAATGACTCAAAATACACTCATAAAATTTTTTCTTTCGGTTTTATGTGTTTAGCTATGTTGTGTCACGAAGGGATTTGATTAAGCGGAAAGGATAATGAATGAATATAAAAGGATTATATAAAACTTTGTCTGTCATATTGGTAGTTGCTATGTTATTACCAATGTTGCCGACCAAGGTAATAAAAGCAGAGGAAGAATTTGTTTTTAATCCGGATGGTGAAACTTCAGTTGCAAGCCCATCGGCCGTAACTTTAATGGGTACAGGCGATAATACCACATTAAATCTTCTGGATGGAATAATAACCGTAACGAACCAATCTTATGTGCAAAAAACAGCAGGAGGCACCATAGTAAGTCAAGGTGAGATTGCCGGTGAGCTGATATTAACCGGCAATCAGGCTAATAGCTGGAATGTAACTCTGTCTGGTGCGAATATACCGGCAATAAGATTTAAAAATATTTCAACCAATGGGTTGATTACAGGTACCGCAAGTGGTGACCTTAATATCCTTATAGAAGGAACCTGTAATTTTACAAATGGCATGTTATACAACCTGCCAAATATCACAAATATTTACGTGACTGGTATGGAGGGTAATGTTGTAAAAAACAATCCTTCAATAACCGGTTTGAGTAATAATGAGAATATAGTGATTGAAAATGTAACGTTTGATTTACCCACCGTAGGTGTAAGTATGCTGCATTATAAAAATATCGATATTTTTAATTCCAGAAGTACCGGAGGACCATTCAAGATAACGAATTTCGGATCTGACAGCAATCTGGCAAAAAATTATATGGTTACAATAAAGGATTCCATCTTCCAGCATTTCGGCTTAACTGCATTATCAAAGGTTTTAATTGATAATGTTACGGTTACTGACGGAAATAACGGCAGCTCCTCGGACGCAATTATGAATACAGCGTCCAGTGCAGATACTTTTATTATAAAAGACAGCAATCTGAATATAATGGGCTTCTATGGCGGAGGAAGTGTAACAAAAATTTTGAACTCAAGAGTTGAGTGTACGCTTGCTCCCTTTGATTTTGACAAAACAGGAACGGTTTATATTGAGGGATCAACACTGATTTCAGCGGGACCTGGCACTTATGATCTACATACCATGTCCGATGATTCAGTATGCCTGGTAGATAACAGTATTATTTTTAATGGAGCTCCTGGCGCGAAGAAACGGTTCTTTAATATGTCACCGAGTAGTAAATTTGATCCGCTGGATAACATGGGTAACCGATTATTCTTAAACAAGGTGCATGTTCCGGGTGCCTCTACATCTATGGTCACGGTATCGATAGACGGTAGAGATGAAGTAAATCTGGGAACGGACAGCAACGGTTACTTGTATCTTTATTTACCAATTGGCGAACATACGGTATTTGTGACGGATGTGAATGGATTAAATTACTCGAAAACGTTTACCTCAATCGGTACCAGAGAGTCAAGTACGACCTCGAATAATGCAGGAGATTTAGATCCGGCGAAAGCCTATACCGTTATTGTAACTTCTTACATGAATGCTGCTATCCGGTATTCCTTTGATAACACAAATTGGAATAATGCTACCACGGATGCGGCCGGTTATTTTAAGGCAGTGATCCCGGATAACGCAAACCACATTTATATAAAATTAATTTCAACCGGTGAAGTGAAACACGCAATCATTACGGACGGAGAAGTTGGTCATTTCTACGATGATAAGCCAATCATAACCGAACAGAGTGATACCGCTTTGACCTATAGTAAGGGAGCAACGGGTACATTGTATGTAACCGCCATACCTTTTACAAACGGAAGCACCTTAAATTATCAGTGGTATAAGGAGGGAGATTTACTTACCGGAAAAACATCTCCGGTGTTAAATTTGACCGCTGCTAAGCCTTCCGATGCCGGCACGTATACCTGTGTCATTACAGAATCGGACGGCAGGACAGTTACATCAATCTCCATTATTGTTACCATTGATGAAAGCCAGCCGGAGGAAGAAGGAGAGTTAAAAATCATATCCCAGTCATCCGCTAAAACGCTGATTAAGGGATATTCGACAGAGCTTTATGTAAGTGCCAAACCATCCTTAAGTACTAGGGAATTAAAATATCAGTGGTATAAAGCTGAAGAAGCATTACCGGGTGCTACGGATACTAAGTTGGTACTCAGTAATGTAAAACCGGAGGATTCCGGATCTTACTTGTGCAGGGTTTATGAAGGCGGAGATTACATTGACTCGGAACCTATTCCGGTAACCGTGATAAACAATCCTTTGGAGGAGGATGTAACGGATCTGAATGCCCTGGTGAATACGCTGACTTCCCAGGTGGAAACCTTAATAAATCAGTTAAATGCAGCAAATCAGGATAAGGAAACCTTACAGAATACAATCAATACACTGGAAGGTCTGATTATCACTTATACAAACCAGATTACCCTATTACAAGAACGGATTGAAGAACTGGAACAGGAATTGGAAGAGGCAGAGGGAGAGAATACAAGCCTGAAACAGACCATTCTTAACCTGAATAATCAGATTACCAGCCTCAATCAAAAGATCATAGACCTGCAGGAGAATCTGGAAACTGCCAACAATGAAAAAGCGGCACTGGAACTTATCGTTACGGATTTAAATAATGATATTAACAATTTAAACCTGCAAATCACGATTTTACAAGGAAAACTGGCCGACAGTGAAGCACAAAATGAGGCACTGATTAACCAGGTTGCAGCATTACATAACACAATATCCGGATTAGAGGCGGAGATTACCAATTTACGGAGTGATATCGACTCTCTGACGGAGCAGAACCATCAATTACTTACGCAGGCAGAATCCTTGATTAGTCAGAAAACGGCTCTTGAAAATGAATTGCAGAGGCTTTTAAGATTATTGGATGATGCCTATGAAACCATTGATGATTTAACGAAACAAGTAAATGATCTTACAAATGAAGTTAATAAATTAACGGAGCAGTTAAATGCTGCCAATGGGGAAAAAGCAGCCTTACAGATTACCATTACCGACCTGGAAGGGCAGATAGTCAACTTAACTAATCAGATTAATGTATTAAACAATCGGGTTTCTGAGCTTGAAGCAGCCCTACAGCAAGAAGGTGCCGATAAGGAAGTTTTAAACCAGACCATTATTGATTTAAATAACCAGATTACCACCTTAAATCAGACAGTGAACTCCCTACAGACGCAGCTGACCGCTGTCACCGAAGAAAGAGATGCATTACAAAATACGGTAAATCACTTAAACAACCAGGTAAGCGAGTTAAACCAACAGATTACCATACTGATCGGAAAATTAGAAGATAGTGAAGCGGAAAATACTACATTAAAAAATCAGTTGACAAACCTGCAGAATACTATAACCGAATTGGGCAATGATATTACCCACTTACAAAATGAGATTACCATTATAAATAACAATTATATCACTCTTCAGGGCCAGCTTAATACGGCCAATAACACCATTTCTTCTTTGAATGCTCTGTTGTTCTTAATCAGAGGAGAATTAGGGGTAATCGGTAATGATGAAATCATCCCGGCCATACATCTTTTAAAAGCGCAGCTTCAACAGGAAAAGAATAAAAATATTCTTCTGCAGGACCAGCTGGGAGGATTAAACGATGAACTGGATACCGCCAGGGAGTATAATTCTGTTCTCATCCAAAAATTACAGGAATTAATGCTTTTAATCGGCTCCGAGGATACCGAAGGCATTAAAAACAAAATCATTGAACTGCAAACAGCCTTAGCGGAGTCGCAAACCAGAATCCAGGAGCTGGAACAGGAAAAGATTATATTGATCGAACGCCTGCGGAAAGCGGAAGAATTAAACCAAGCGCTGCAGAAAAGAATTGAAGAATTATTAGATTTAGCCGATGCCGATGTGGAAGAATTAAAGCGAAAGATTCTGGAGCTAACAGAGCAGGTAAATCAAATGATTCTGAAGAATCAAGAGCTGCAGGAATCCATCCAAACCTTTACATCACAGGTTACCCTATTAAATTCCGAAAAATCAGTGCTTGAAAGTGAGATTGTAAGGCTGGAAACCTTGTTAAAGACGGCAAACAGTACCATAGAGGAATTAAGACAACAGCTCGCGGATATGGCTGCCGGCAAAACGATTCTGGAAAATGAAAATACCGCATTTAGAAATGAAATTGCTGATTTAAAACAGCAGATTACCGATATGACGAACGTGAAAACGGATCTGGAAAAAGAAAATGCATCATTAAAGATTGAAATTGATCGTTTAAAGAAACTTCTGGAAAGTAAGAACAATTCCAGTGGAGGAAACAGCGGTGGTTCAGATCATTCATCCGAGGTGAAAGGCCTTCAGGACAAACTTGAGCAGACACAGAAAGAACTGGAAGAGTCGAAAAAAGAGCTGGAAAAGACGAAAAAAGAGCTTGAGAAATTAAAAGAAATTGAAGGTGCTTCAGGTACCGACCCGAATCATTCCGGAAATAGTAATACGGAGATAAAAGTTCCGGAAAATGCAGTTGTTGTGCTACCCGCAGAAATGATTGAGAAACCGGTGATCAAGGTTTCGGAAAAAACGGTCAAAGAGGAAATCATTGTTGCAGAGAAAGGATGGGAGATTGCTCCTACGCTGGAATCGGAATGGGCAAAAGAAATTGACCTGGTGGAAGCCGTCGGCCAAACCAATAAACCGGAAAAGATAGATTATACTTTCTATGCCAGAGAAGAAGAGAAGCCGGAACAGATTTATACCAAAACGGTAAAGGTGAAAAAACCGGTTGCCATACCAAACTTTACCATGGACAAGCTGATTTATCTTGGCTCAGAATTCAAGCTGAACGTGGCTAATATACCAAAAGATGCAAAAATAACCTATAAGAGTGCCAACAACGTCATTGCGAAGATTGATAAGAACGGTAAAATTACTCCGGTTAAAGCTGGTAAAACAGTTATTACCGGCACCGTTACTAAAGATGGTATTCCTTATCAGTTTACCGTAAACGTAACCGTACAAGAAACCGATAACCGGACGCTGAATCTTAAAGACCAGGCGGTACAAACCTCGACCGATAACCCGGTACTGCTGGTTTATAAATTAGTCAATAAGAATAAGACTACAAAAATAAACCTTAATGGTTATTCGAACAGCGTTTCGATTTCCTATATCAGCGCTGACAGCAGCATTGCAACTGTCAGTAAAGACGGCATAATCAAAGGAATTAAAAAAGGAACAACTACGGTTACCGCTACATTGGCCCAAAATGACACCATTTATACGTATATCATAAAAGTCAGAGTCGATGACGGTACCGCAGATTCTACCATGTGGGATTACCTAACAGCCGCATAAAAATAAATAGCCTGCCCTTTTATAAGGGCAGGTATTTACGAAAGAGGTTAGACAATGAATTCATTCAGTAAAGTAGTGGGAATCCTGATCGCAGTCGTTGTGATGTTTATCGGGCCATTGTTGTATATGGCCCAGAAACAGGATGCCATAAGCCAGGTTTATGTATCCAATGAAACAACGAATTTTGTTGACAGTGTAAAGAACACCGGGTTCCTGAGCCGTTCCATGTATATGGACTTCATACAAAAAATTGATAAGACGAGCAATTTGTATAAGATCGAAATTGCTCATAGTCATAAGATTGTGGAACCGCTTTACGATGAGAATACCGGTTTATTTCAAAATGATTATGATACATATTACACAAACACTTACCAGGATGCGATATACGAAGCTTTTGACCAGGGAGAAGATTATTACTTTTCCCGTGGAGACTTTATCTCGATTACCGTCGCAAACCGCACGAAAACACTGGCAACTAGAATCATGGAGTTGTTTTACCGGTCTTATATTCCGGATGAGCAGATATTGGTTACCTACGGAGGTATGATACGGGATGAAGTTAACTAATTTGGCCATTCTATTTTTTATCATTGAACTTACCATGATTACAATACTGGATCTAAGAACGAATAACCTGACCGCCGTATCCAACAGTAGAATTGAATATGATAAGGAGTTGGACAGTGCAATTGAGGATGGTGTTACGAATCTGGTGGAAGTAGACAGTAAGCGAAATCTGGTGCTCAACAAAGATACAGCCGCAAGCCAATTCTATGAATCTTTATTTGCTAATTTCGGTGTGAGCGGAAATGGTCAGGCAGAAAACAAATTAAAAGGCTATATACCGGTTATATTGATTACAGATACAGATGGGTTTTATATTAACTATTCAAATACTTATGTTTCAAATGGAGAAACCTTGCTTGATCAAAAATGGACGGAAAAAATGCCCTATGCTTATCAGGACGGTAACTTGATATATCGTTTTACCCTGGGGACGTATGTAACTCTTTATGACAAAACTACAAACGCAATTTACGAAGGAGAATATAGAGATTTAGCAGCACAGTTCCCCGGAACCTTCATGACGAACGATGAAAGCTTTGATGCCATCCGGAGAAATGCCATAATTGGAGCCATTGAGCAGAGTATGAATTATTACATAAATCTGCATAACAGTATTGCTTATCAATACGGCATAACCTATCAGTTCTGGCTTCCTCAGATCGATAAAACAGACTGGTACCGGACTATTGATGATATCAGTATGCTTGTTATCTTTCAGGGATATCCCTACACACCGGCAAGCATGAACACTTATAACCGGTACGCCCTGGGCGGTGCCAGGATAACAAAATCAAAAGTATATTATATTACCGAAGAAAATGGACTCATGTATTATCATAGAGAAGAATGTCCAAATGTAAATATGAGTGGTATGGCTTATTATACAAAAGAAGAATGTGCTCTTGAAGGAGCATATCCCTGTCTGGAATGCAGTCCCTGAATAATCTGGTTAGAACTATGCTTATAATTGAATTGCTTATAATTGAATTGCTTATAATTATAATTCTTATAATTGAAATACTTATAATTGAAATGCTTATATTTGAATTGCTTATAGTTAAATTGTTTATATTAAAATGATTATATTTGAATTGCTTATAGTTAAATTGTTTATTTGAAAATGCTTATATTTGAAAATGCTTATATTGAATTGCTAATAGTTAAATAGAAAAAATAATTAATATTTTTTTAAGAGAGGGCAGTAAATTGATATAGAAGGAAAACTAATGTAGCAAGTTAGTAATAGGAATTATATTTTTTAAGACTACGGATATTTTTAATTTTCTTATTACCTTGTTATCCTTACCTATATAATATCTGATTTAACATAGCTACTCCATTAATAGGTAATAAAGTTTGTAGAAATAGTTGCATTATACCATAATATGGATGTTGTATGGACGAGATACAGATATTAATGGTATGATATATATATTTAGTAGAGGTGCATAGATAACGATTTTACTTTATCTTCCGCATGATTTTACATAATTTAATTTGGAATGAAGTCTTTTTGTCGATGGAATCTTTAAGTGAAAATAAAGTGCATTGTATGTTTAGCATTTGTAGTATTATCCATACTTAATAGAAATCAAATAACATCGTATTAAAGAATACAGTAATAATGCCGACAAAAATTATAGTAAAGCAAAATTGGTAAATTTTATATTCCTGTAAGATTAATTAAATTATTTTCTAAAATAATGTTTAATAATTTAATTATGAAATTGAATTTAAACCAACGGTACGTGTTGTAAATATATTTTACAATTCAATCAAATGACATCAGATATCGGTCATCAGTTATGAAGATGTATTTGAGATCTTGGTGAAAATACCATTACAGAATTCGAACAGCTTTACAAAATAATTAGTAAATTGTATTAAATTAACGAGGGGTTAAGATGAAGGGAGAAAAAATGAGTAAGGAAATTTTAAACAACAAAAGAATAAGTTTATTATTAGTAATCGTAATTTTGGTCACAACTATTTTTATTCCGTCGTCGGTCAGAGCATCTGCAACGACGAGTAATAAAATTAAACTGTACAATTTTATCAAATTAACGGTCGAGGCAACCGGCCTGGAAGTAGAAACAACATACCTAAACGCTGCTTTAAAAGCCGGAATTGTCAAAGAAGGAGATTTTTTAGATTACAGTACATATACAACCAGGACGGATGCAGCCGTTATTCTGAATCGGGCAGATGAATATCTTTATGGAGATAAAGTAGATCCGGATTTGCTTTCTGTAGTTTTAAGCAGCCGCATTTCGGATATATCAAAGATAACCAAGGATAAGAGAGAAGCCGTAGCCAAAATCTATGCAAAAGGCTTTGTAAAAGGTTACAGCAATGGATATTACATAAAAAGTCGGGAGTACCGAGGTAGTGAATATATGACTACTGCAGGTGCAAAGAATGTAATCAGTATGCTAAAGGATACGAAGAAAAGGGCAAAATTAAGCCCGGACGGGCAACTAATCCGTACAACCAATTTACCGAAGAATGCAAAGGATTACGAGTATATTCTGGAGACTTATCCAAATTCATTTTATGAAATGAAGTTTTTATACCAACGCAATAAGTATTCGTTTGATCCAGTAGAATTAATTCATTACGCAAACCCATTAAGGTTTAAAGATATCAGTTTCCATGGTGGAGATATGCAGAAAGTATTAGACCAATATAAGGATAAATGGATGGAAAGGGTAGAGACAAATTTAAATAGTCGTTTGAATGTTGATTACCGCACCGTTGATAATGAATGGATAAATACATTAAGAGGAACTTATGTACAGCATGGTGTTGCATATAATGATAAAGAGATTATCGATGATATAAAAGATTATGTAAAACATGTAAAGAGTAATAAAATCATAATTCAAAGTAAAATAGTTGCAGTGGAACCGTCAACACTATATAAGAATATGACTTACTATGTTCGAGCATATGTAAAATTTAAGATAACATATAACGGATCAAAGTTAAAGGCAGAAGATCTGATTTATGGTAATCGTATAGCGTTGGTAGGCCTTAAGAAGAATACTTGGTTTGAGGGTATTTATGATATTCAAATAGGGACAATTAATGGGTCTAGTAATGGATGTGATTATTATGTTACAAATGATGCTCTTGTCGATTATTGATTGGATGAATAATTTGAGTCAAAGTTTAAGTAGGTTGACAAGTAAAATATTAATCGTTTCTTTTATACTATTATTTTTATCAATTCTACCAACACTTAAGGTAGAAGCGGCGGCAGATGCTGTGATGTTAGACGATGGAAATTTTTACTTTACTACTACTGATACAGCAGCTACCACCAATATAACATGGGAAACAATTGGTTTTACAGTCCGGAGAGAGATAACGGGAGGGAATCCGTTAATAGATAAAAATTATGCTACGTTTATGCTTCAACCAAAACAAAAGGTTGAAGGGGGTACTGGTTCTGATGGTAAGAAAGAAGTAACCTTTTACTTAACAAAAGCCCAGGTAAATAAAGCATTAAAAGATACACACTTAGAAACTATAAAGAATAAGGATGATCTCTATCTTAATGGAATTATTAAGGTTAAAAATGGGACAAAAACAAAGGATACATATTATACACTAGAAGGAATCAAAAATGCAGAAGCTTGGATAGATGATTCAACTTTTGAACAACGTTTTGACAGACATATTACTTATAACGCTGGAAACCAAAAGTATCCGGTAACGATTAACTATCAATTGTATCAAAGTGGTAATTATATAGATGTTGGGACTAAAGATTGCGGAGAATTTCAGAATCAAGCCGAGTTTAAATTGACTTCAGCAAATGTAGAGAATACGAAGGAGTATTGTGGTGAAACATATTACTTATACCGTACATATTATCAAAACCTGCCTAAGGAAACAAAGCTCGGTAATCGTAAAACTTCAGTTGATAAAAATAAATTTCCGGATCAATATGCGAATGAATTAAAGTATATCCGGGATGACAGAGATATTCGAGTAACAGGAGCTAAAGAAGGGGACAGTTTAAATATATTCGCTATATACCGTAGATATCCGGAAAGAGAAGACAGCGAGAATGTCGATGAAATAACAAAAGAATATGAAGAAACGGATCCAACGGCAGTCCTAAGAGCAGATGCAAGGGGAAATGAATCTTATGATGTGGAAGAAGGAATACCTGGAACAGAATCTTTATATGCCAATGCTTTTACTAGTAAATATCTTGCTGGCTCCACTTTTATTCGAAAATATGGCACGAAGTATTATACCGTCAATGTTAAAAAAACATACAATCTCCACTGGATAACAACAGAAACGACGGAGTCAGGAGAAAACACAACAGTTGAACATACGTCAACCAGTAATATGACATATACCTATAACATTCCAAGAGATTTTTCCTATTGGTATATATTAAAACTAGGGGTGTTTGGCATTGATATGGCTTCATTGGAAAATGCAGCTTTGCCCGGAGGAGGTGTTTTGCTTCGGCCGACAGGCTATAGCCCTCCCACAGTAGAATATACGAATACAGACCGGGAAGAACTTCACCTGATCGAACCAAACGCTGTAATTACAGTTGATTTAGGTTCAGAAACTGTGAATTCAAGTAGTATACCAAGCAGAGAATACCGGAGTACTGCAGAGGCAAATGTACCGCAAATAAAATGTAAGAACGATAAGCTTATATTTAACGGTGCAACAATTATGAGCGATACAATAAAAGAGAAGGCAGCTGATATACCGCTTGAGATACCCTCCGGATTAGAGGAAATTGATGAAAATGTCCTTAATGCATCAAATCTTATCATACCAGGTACCAGGGCAAATGGAGTATATGAGACAACCGGAGTACTAAGATATAAAGCAATAGCAGATATAAGACCGGCACCGGTTAAAACAGTTTATGACTTAGATGTAAATAGTGTGGTAGTACATACTCCTACGGTCTGTGATGCCAGAATCCAAAATAACTATCAGGATAATCAGATGATAAATCCGGATAAGAGCAGGGCATCTTTGGTTCTGGACAGACCTTTTTATGTAACCTTGCCGACAACCGGTAATCACCGAGATATTTTGGGATATGGATACCGGGATTATGAGAAATATATCGCAACCAGGCAAGTGATGTTCCCCTTTGATGTTTATCGTGGCAGTTCTTTTTCAAGTGGTACGTTTATTCCAGAAGGTACCTGGACAAGTGTTGGAGAAAACACACAGTTTTACCTCCCGACCTGGGTAAATGAAGGTAAACATATCGTTAATTTCCGCAGTGCAGCAATAAATTCTGCGGCTAATAATGGCAGCAGTAAAACAGAGTCCCTGGCAAATACCGAATTAGAAAACTATGTGGCAACGGATACGGCAAATGTGGAAGTATCCGGACGTATATATGGTTTTAATCTATATGATATATCGGATTATCCAATCTGGCAGGATGTATTCCGTATCCCCAATTCTTTATCGTTGACCGGTTTTAAATACACGGTTGGAGATAAAGATCAAAACGGCAGCAGTAACGGTAATAATGCTAAATATACTTTAGCATTGGTAAACGGTGTTCACCCCAAAAATAGTAACATCGGCGCTTTAAAGACCGGTTATGTAACCAGGTTTAACCTAAAAACCATTGGTAATATGTTTGGAGATAATGATTATGTAAGAATTATCCCGACATTTTACTATGTAGACAGCACCGGAAAGAACCGGCAGGAAGTAGATCTTTATTATTCAGAATCTATAAACGGTAAGAAGCAGCAGATGGTGAAAATGGGCAGTACCATGGACTTGGAAAATAAAAAGTCCCTAAGGACCGGAGATCCTTACCTGGCAATACCGGATGAAGCTTTAAATCAGACCGCTTATTATCAGGGAATCCCTCAAAAGGAATGGAACGCTCAATTAAAGAATATTTATACCTATACGAATATCATGCTGCCCGGAAGTTTGCGTACCTTTGTTGGTTATGTTCCAAATATCCCGGCCGGTGTGACTGGGCAAGCGGTGGGGAAAAGTGTTCAAAACTGGTATGGAGAGTATTATTTACCAAGTGAAATTCATACGGTTCCAAAAAATTATGATGTCATGGAATACATAAAACAACATGGTGGTTTAAATTATAAAGAATCTTTCTGGTTAAAGGGTGGTTATGTTGTTGTTAACTTTCAAATAGAAACAGTTCAAAATGGAGAAAGACACTTAAGCTATATTAATGCGGAGAATGCTAATTCCGGTTATTGTAACATGTGGAAACGAGAGGGTTACCAATATACGAAAGTCGATAATAAAGGTAATAAATTTAACTTTAAAGACGGAGACTATGTCTTATATTATACTGACAAATCAGTTTCGCAAGATTATATATCCGGTGGTACCCATTAAATGAATTTATGGTAGGAAAATTATTGGAGAAGCAGGATGTGTAAAGACAAGATATTAAGTGGATAATACGGGATTTTCTCAGAATGGGTTTTCATTAATATTAACATTAACAAGGTGATTGTGCAACTGCACAATCACCTTGTTTCCCATATTAATAATATCATAAATAGCTCTCATTTTCAAGACTGTTATTCTGAATAGGGTTGTGCTAGAGTTATTTACAACGGTTTTGGAGATGATATTCCTGCCGATTTTAAATAAGGGGTGGTTCTTATAATGGAAAATAATCAGTCTGATTTAAAATTTGAATTAAAAAGGTTAGAAGAAACGATATCTTTGGCAAAAAAACAGCTGAATCATGAAAAACAGAGAAACGTGGACAATAAGGCAGCAATTATTTCTGCCAAAAAAGAGTTACGTGAAAATAGCTCACATTCCATAGGGAGTCTTTGGTCTTCTGATGGTTTTGAAGCCCTTGCAGAAATAAATCAATATGCAAATCCCATTACAGATAAAATCATTGATTATGAGGAAGTTGAGAACAAAATAGCACGTCTGGAAAAATTAATTCAATCGCCGTATTTTGCTCGGATTGATTTTAAATTTGAAGGAGATGATATATTTGAAAAAATATATATCGGACGATCTTCCTTAATGAAAGACAACTCATATGATATGTTTGTTTATGACTGGAGGTCACCAATAGCAAGCGTTTTTTACCGTTTTGTAACGGGTCAGGCATTTTATGATGCACCTGCGGGGAGGATAACAGGGGAGGTTAGCCTAAAACGCCAGTATGAAATAAATAAAGGCGTATTGGAATATTTTTTTGATGCTGATGTTCAAATTGTAGATGAATTTCTGAGAAAATTATTGTCCCAAAATAACTCATCCAAAATGAAAACCATAGTAGAAACCATACAGAAAGAACAAGATATTGTTATTAGAGATATGGATAATGATTTAATGATGGTGCAGGGAGTGGCAGGAAGCGGAAAGACTTCAATCGCTCTTCACAGAGCAGCATATCTTATGTATCAAGGTTTGTCAACTAAGCTGTCCGCTAATAATATAATAATAATTTCACCAAACACAATATTTGAACAGTATATTTCTAACGTAATACCTGAACTTGGAGAAAATAATGTTGTATCCGTAGTATTCGAAGAAATGCTTGCCGATATATTGCAAAACCAACGGATCCAGTCAAGAAATCAATTTTTAGAAAACTTAATCACAAGCACAGGGTACCGTAATATTATAAAAAACAGCATTGAATTTAAAACTTCCCGCCAATTTATAGAGATGCTAAATCTATATATTTGTGATATCCCGAATAAATGGATTGAATTTGAGGATGTGTATTATGATGGGGAGTTTATTGTAAGTAAAGAAATCCTAAAGGAGAAAATAGCAGGAAGAAAAGATACTCCGTTAGGGGTGAATTTAAAGCATTTGGAGAATTTTGTTTTTGATTTAATATATGATTTAAAGAAAATTCGTATAATGAATTCAGTGAGAAAAGAAATACTGAAATTTACCGAACTTAATATTTTAGAGCTGTACAGAAAATTAATTGAAGACAGAGAATATTTTTATATTTTAGCAAAAGGTTTTGAGATTCCCGAATGCATCGAAGATATTTTACTATATACAAAGGAAAATTTAGATTCAAATCTTTTATACTATGATGATGCAGCGGTTCTTGCCTATTTGAAATTAAAGATATATGGAGTTAATGAATATAAAAATATAAAACAAGTGGTAATTGATGAAGCGCAAGATTATTATCATCTTCATTATGAAATATTTAATTTATTGTTTGCAAATTCAAAGTTTACGATTTTGGGGGATATAAACCAAACCCTCGAAAAAAAGGAAGATTTGATGCTTTACGAACAAATAAGAAAAACATTAAACAAGAAAAAATCATCACTTGCTACTATGGATAAAAGTTTTCGCTGTACAAATGAAATTCTAACTTATAGTTCTAAATTCATAGAGCAAAGTATGGAAATAAAAAGCTTTAACCGAAAAGGGGATGAGCCAAAAATTTACGTGGGGGATAGCCAATTATCCTTTAACGATATGCTTATTTCCGAAATTAAATATTGTTTAGAAAAAGGATACCAGTCTATTGGTCTAATCTGTAAAACTGAAAAAAATGCGCTTTCCCTGTTTGCGTCTTTAAAAGACAGACTTGATGTTCAAATAATAAAAAATGAGAGTACAGCAGATTTACAAGGTGTATTTATTATACCTGTATATATGTCAAAAGGGCTTGAGTTTGATGCTGTTTTAATTTGTGACACTGATAGCATAAATTATCACAGTGAAGATGATAAAAAATTATTATACATTGCAAGTACAAGAGCACTTCACAGGCTTAATTTGTTCTGTAAAGGAGAGGCTAGTTCGTTGCTATAATATTATAAGTAAAAGGAAATAAACCTTGTAATAGGGAAGATAGGGAAGATTTTTCTTCTAATACGGCATTACTGGTTTCGTACTGGTTGTGCGTGAAATGGTAAATGGGTATCTTAAAGTAATCCCGTTAGGGTGGGAACTGACATAAGACTCTCATGAGGGGATGGAATGACTATTATTATCCGTTATATCACTTGCACATGCAGATATAGAGTGAAGATAAAAAGTGTAATATAGAGAGTACAGATAGAGTTTTCCAGGGTAATAAAAATATCTTTTTGAAAAGCAAAAAGAATGAAGAACAAATGTTCTTTTTGGTTGACTATTTATATCAGTTGTCTTATAATTTAACTAAATACAAACTCAAAAAAACCAATAACAATGCCAATGGTGCATATAAAAAAGTACCGTTGGCAGCGTAAACGAGGTATGAAAATGAATATAAGCAACCAAGAGAGAAATGATAACAATAACAATTTGCATGAACAAATAAAAGATTTGGAGACCATTCTCTTTGCTAGTACTTTAATAAAAGAAACACTGCATCGAGCAAATACTGCGGGAATTAAAAATTATTACATCGGTGCAGGATGTATTGCCCAGACGGTTTGGAATTACCAGTTCCAAAAACCACTGGAGTATGGCATCAAAGATATTGACTTTGTATATTATGACAATCAGTCCCTTGATTATGAGGCCGAGGATCAGATAATAAACAAACTAAAAGAACTGTATAAAGACTTTCCAGTGGATATTGATGTGAAGAATCAGGCAAGAGTACATCTTTGGTATAGAGACCGCTTCGGGTACGAGATTGAACCATATGATTCACTGGAGTCGGCTATTAATACGTGGCCCACTACAGCAACTGCGATTGGTGTAAAGCTTGGCAGAGACAATATTTTTGAAGTTTATGCTCCCTATGGTTTATCAGATCTGTTTCATAAGATTGTAAGGCCTAATAAAGTGCAGATAACAGAGAATGTATATAATAACAAGGTCTCTGCCTGGCTTAAAAAATGGCCTGAACTGACAGTTGTCCCATGGTAATTGAGTGTAATATTCTATAATTGCCACTAATATTTTTTAGTACTCAAATTTTTTCCTGCGCTTCAAATGCCGCTGACTATGACTGTACTCTGGCTTGTATTAAGTTCCTTGTTATCACTAATCAATTAAAAAATTGCTGCTGCTTTATTAAAGGATAGAACGTATTTTAAATCTCTCAAACTATGAAGATTAACAAAACAGCTCTGGACTAAGTTAAATTCAAGATATCTTTAACTAGATCTGAGCTGTTTTTATAAACATTATTCTTCTGAAGTTATATCCGTTTCCGGCAGGATGATAATGTGAACTTTATCAATTCGGTTCTTCTCTACCGAGTCCACCGCATAGATTACATTGTTGTCGGTTACGCTTTCACCGACTTCAGGTAAGTGGTCCAAAAGATAAATTAAATGACCTGCAATGGAATCATAATCATCGGATTCTAAATCTAAGTCAAGGACCTCATTAATTTCATCTAATTTAGTATTACCGTCTGCGATGTATTCATTTTCACCAACCATTCTTATGGGGTCTTCTTCGTCATCATCATATTCATCCCGAATATCACCAACGATTTCTTCCAGCAGATCTTCCAGTGTAATCAATCCGGCTGTTGCACCGTATTCATCCAGGACTATGGCCAGGGCTATGGATTCTTTTCGCATTTCTATGAGTAATTCCGAGGTCTTTTTAAATTCGTAAGTAAAATAAGGATCTCTCATTATATTTTTTATACTGAAGTTTTCTTTTGTATCCTGATAAAAAAACAAGTCCTTTAAATTAATGATACCGATTACATTATCCCTGGATTCACTGTAAACCGGCATTCTGGTATACTTATCAACGGAATATAGTTCAACAAGTTCATCATAGGTTAAGGATGCTTCGGCAAATACCATATCAACTCTGGGAACCATTACATCCTTGGCAAGTGAGTCACCAAAATCAACTATCTTGTTAATCATTCTCCGTTCTTCACTTTCAATTACGCCTTCTTCATGACTTACTTCGACAATACTGCGTAATTCATCTTCTGTTATCACGGAGTTTTTGGCGTGGGGGTTAACATGAAAAATCATTAAAAATCCAAGGGAGAAACGGTCAACTAAAAATATAAGGGGAGTCATTAATTTAGTTAACAGATAAATTATCCGTCCATAGCGCAAAGATAATTTTTCGGAATAAATGGTGGCAATGCTTTTGGGGGATATTTCTCCGAAAACTAATATTAGTATGGTTAGGATACCGGTAACAATACCGATTCCAATACTGTTATAATGATGTATGGCGAGAGCAGTAGCAATTGATGAGGCAGACAAATTGACAAGGGTATTGCCAATTAATATTGCACTTAACATCTTCGAAGGATTTTCTATCAGCTTGTTCACTAGTACAGCTTCTTTCACTTCGTCCTCCGCTAAGCTGCGGATTCTTAGTTTATTAACGGTAGTAAGGGCGGTTTCGGCTGATGAAAAAAATGCAGATAGCAGCAATAGAACACCTATTATTATCAGTTGCGTGACTTCACTCGAGTCCAAATTATCATCTCCTAATTCATTATTGGCGGCATGTATAACGGTAAAATATCATGATGCTTCACAATATGTAATTGTGTATTAAAGCTATGTTTGTCTGATTAATTCAGATGTCCCGTACAGGATTTAAATATAAAAATAAATAAATACTATTCTTTATAAAATTTCCGGTTATAACAGCCTGAATATTACTGATAAAGAAATGTACTCTTTTTGAGTACATTTACTATAATTTTACATGAAGATAATGGAAATGTCAACAGAAATGGTTGATTTTACTGGTTTTCATTGAAAGACATTACTGGATTTAGATGAAATAAATGAATATTTATAATGCAATTTAATAAAAAAATTCTTCTTACAAAAAGGGAATAATGTTATAAATTTAACATGCAACCCAGTCCCCCTGCTTGGCTTTATGGAAAGTACAGCATATTTCACATGAAAAATTAATATATTTTATAAGTATTTTACTATTTATAATTATACCAATCTGATTTATAATAGACTTTGTAAGTTATATAAAAGACTTACAGGTCGTAATCAATATATTATTAATTTATTATTTTGTAACGAATTAAACCAGTCATGGATAATTTCATAAATAATACAGTGTTAATTCAGCCTTTAATCAAATATAACCTTTAAAAATATTTTAAAGGATTAATTGCTAAGGAAATTTATATATTGGTGGATTTCCTATATTTTTTATGAAATAAGTATTGTTTAATTTAGGAAACAGTAGTAAAATATTGACTAGCAACGTCACAATATGACGAATTATCTCGAAACTGTTTTAAAACACCTACTTGAATGGGGGACTTTATGAGGAAAAAATCGCATATTTCCTTAGCGAATTATTTGATAAAAAGTATGAAGTTTGAAGCTTTAAAGGACCACAAAAAATCATTTTACATTGGCAGTATTCTGCCGGATTGTGTTCCGTCTTTTATCACCAGAAAACACAACATTGAAGAGACTTTCGGAATATTAAAGGAAGAAATCTTAAAGATAACCGATAACTACGATATGAACAAGGGATTTACCAGATATTATTCAAGACATCTTGGTGTGATTACCCACTATATAGCAGACTATTTTACATTTCCACATAATGATATCTTTCCCGGAAACTTGAAAGAACATTGCACTTATGAGAGGGACTTGAAACTGGCTTTCAGGACTTATGTATTAAGTGAGGAAGCGGTTATCAGCCGAGAGAAAATAGCATTATTTAAGACAGTTGATGAAATACTAGATTTTGTTAAAGAAATGCATGAGGAATATTTGAAGGCAATTAAGGTTATAAAAGTAGACTGCATGTATATCGTTGAATTATGTCACAAAGTAGTTGATGCAATTTTACACATATTTGAATTGAACTTTGGAAGAAACCATATCCTGGAGACGGCCTGAGCGGCATTGGATAATATTACTGTCAGTCTGGTATGTTTCTGGTTTGGATACCAAAGGACCGAGTTGAACGGGTCTGCCGGTATGGGCTATTCCTTATATTAAACCAATGACTTAAATTATAAAACATAAATAACAGCATTCTTATCGTATTGGTGTATGCGAATAGAATGCTGTTTTATTATTTTTTTATTTTCCTATTGACTCTTCCTTTGGGGAATCAGTTATACTTTGAGCATACCAATTATGTTGAAAGCTTGAAAATAGATTGAAAACTTGAAAATAGATTGTAAGCTTGAAAATAGATTGAAAGTTTGAAAATACATTGAAAGCTTGAATATGGATTGAAAGCTTGGAAAGGGATTAGGTGGAGAGATAATGGAAAATATGATAAAAATCAAAGAGATAACCTCTAAATATGACATAACAGCCCGGACGCTTCGTTATTACGAAGATATGGGACTGGTACACAGTGTGAGAAGCGAGGATTATGCGTATCGGCTGTATGACGAGACCACAATTAAAAAGCTAGAACAGATATTAATATTAAGAAAGCTTAACATTAGTATAAAAGACATTCAGCGTATTTTCAACGCATCCGGCTCAGAGGTGGTTTTAGATGTTCTCGGTAAAAAAGTACAAAATATTGATGATGAAGTTGCGCTTTTAAATGAGTTAAAGGAGATTGTACTAGAATTTATCCGAGAAATTGAACGAATAAATTTCAATGATTCATCCGATATTAAGCTGCTGTTTGACAAGGCTAAAGAGGTTGAAGATCATCTGACAAAGGTTGATTATATAGGCAAGCCCTCTAATATCGGCCGTTTAGTTGAAGTGACCCAAAAGCTTGAAAAAAAGCCGGATATAAGAGTCGTTGAATTGCCTGCGTGCAGAATGGTGACTTCTGGGGTGAAACAGGGCAATAATCATAATAAATTTGATAAAATGTGGGGTAAGCTTGATGCAAAAAGAAAAGATCGTTTTTTCCCGAGAGACTTTATGTGGTGGGATAAGGAAAGTAATGGTCCTGTTTGGTGGTATGCTGCTGAGGAGTGGGTAACGGAAGCGGATACGAAGGGCTTCAAATTTGTGGATTTTGAGGGCGGCATGTATGCAACTGCAATTGTGCCTGATTTTGATTACAATGAGGCTTTGCGGGCATACAATGGTATTAAGGATTGGATTGCAAAACATGATAACTTTGCGCTTGACGAACGCCCGGGACACGAAACTATGTGGCACGTCACCGGACCTGATCTTGTTGATTTTTTGGGTTATAAACAGGTTGAGTATTTCTTTCCGATCTGTTTAAAAAAAGATTATGCAAAGCAATTATAATAATACAAAATATTAAGTGCCAGTTTAGTAAAAATCTATAGACATATAATTACGTGCCTTTAGATTGTTTAAAGATTAAGTATTCTATATATAAATTTGATATAAAATCGGGGTCGCTGCTTCATAGATAAATTTACATCTATAAAACAGCGCCCCATTTAAAAATGATTTATAAAACAGCTACTCATTTGATTTTAAATATAATTTTAAAACAGCGACTCATTTAAAAACGATTTATAAAAATTGAAACTACTAACGTACCCCTTGGATTAATCATTCAGGCAGTAGTTAAATATCGTCCTCGCCGCGGTCAATCTGCATTACCTGTCTCTTGCGTGCGAATTCGTCACTATCTAAATATTCGTCGTAAGTTGTAACCTTGTCAATTAATCCATTTGGTGTCAGTTCCATAATACGGTTAGCAATAGTCTGGATAAACTGATGATCCTGGGAAGTAAATAATAT
>JAEZSL010000059.1 GCA_023443925.1 Bacillota bacterium
GCTAAGAATGCAGCGCTGGGAATATTGTCGGCGGCCATAATGACAAATGATACGGTAACTGTTGAGAATCTGCCGGATATAGGTGATATTAATGTTCTCCTGCAGGCAATTGAAGAAATAGGGGCAAAAGTTGAAAGAATAGATACACATTCCGTGAAAATCAATGGAAGTAACATCTCTTCCATGAGTATAGACTATGAATTTATCAGAAAAATCAGAGCTTCTTACTATCTGCTGGGAGCTTTACTAGGTAAATACAAAAAAGCCCAGGTAGCCTTGCCCGGAGGCTGTAATATAGGCAGCAGGCCGATTGACCAGCATATTAAGGGTTTTGAAGCCTTAGGCGCAACCGTTAAGATTGAACACGGTATGATCCAGGCAGAAGCCACTGAATTAAAGGGCAACCATATATACCTGGATATTGCCAGTGTAGGGGCAACCATTAATATTATGATGGCGGCCTGTCTTGCAGAAGGTGTCACTATAATTGAAAACTCTGCAAAAGAGCCCCATGTAGTGGATGTTGCTAACTTTTTAAACAGTATGGGAGCCAATGTTAAAGGTGCCGGTACGGATGTAATCCGCATCAAAGGCGTAAAAGAATTAAACGGAAGTGAATATGCTATTATACCGGATCAGATTGAAGCCGGAACTTTTATGTTTGCTGCTGCGGCAACCAAAGGAAATGTGCTGATAAAGAATGTAATACCCAAACATCTTGAGGCTATAACAGCTAAACTGATTGAAATCGGGGTCACAATAGAAGAGTATGACGATTCGGTACGCGTAATTGGCGCGGAATGTCTTGGCCATACCCATCTTAAGACGCTGCCTTATCCAGGCTTTCCTACGGATATGCAGCCTCAGATGACGGCAACCTTAGCCACCTCGGAAGGGACAAGTATTGTAACGGAAACCATGTTTGAAAACCGGTTAAAATATGTTGACGAGCTCTCCAGAATGGGTGCTAATATTAAAGTAGAAGGCAATTCTGCCGTAATCGTCGGAGTTTCCGGATTAACGGGTGCAATTGTCAGTGCGCCGGATTTAAGAGCCGGAGCGGCCCTGGTGATTGCCGGTTTGGTTGCGGAAGGTTTTACCGTAGTGGAACAGGTTGAATACATCGAACGTGGTTATGAGCATTTTGAGAGAAAAATGCAGGGTCTTGGTGCTACTATGGCTAAAATTGATATTGAAGATGAGAAAGCAGTACAGAAGTTTAAACTTAAAGTGAGTTAGTTTAAGGAAGAGATTGTTAAATTCTTGATTATGAACGGAATCCTTTCACCCTTAAAAGAAAAAGTTGGATGTGCATTTACACCTGCACACTCCAACTTTTATGTTTTATTGTATAGAATATTTATCCGATTTACAAGTGGCTTCCTTGTTCTTATAAAATCGCTTCAATTACCAAATCGTGTTCTTTTGATAAATCGATAAATCCATTCGAAAGTTGTATAATAGGTTTTGACAGATAATTTTTATTAATCATGCGGACTTCACCTTCTGTTTTATCACTTAGTCTGACCCGCTTGCCGACGTAAGACAAAACGATCTCCTGAAGAAAAGTCATTATGTAATGGGGATCAAATTTCTGAAATCCCTCTGCTTCAAATACACTGATTGCTTCAAAGGGACAAAGGGCAGGGCGGTATACCCTGGCGGAGGTCATGGCATCGTATACATCCGCTATGGCTATTATTTTGGCAAAAGAATTAATCTGAGGACCATGAAAACCGTGAGGATAACCGCTGCCGTCACACCGCTCGTGATGCATCAGTGCCGTAAATTTGACCCGATCATCAATATCTTTGTTTTTAAGAATCTGATAGCCTTTGAGTGTATGTGTTTTTACCTTGGTAAATTCTGTTTCCGTAAGGCTGTCCTGCTTACTGATAATCTCCGGAGGCAGGGTAAGCTTACCAATGTCGTGAAGCAGACCGCAGAGCATAAGGACTTCCACCTCTTTCTCCGGAAGTTTCAGCCAACCGCCAAATACACTGGCGATAAGAGAAACATTGATTGAATGTACATAGGTTATATCATCAAATTCCCGCATACAGTGCAGCATGTCAAATACATGGATACCATTGCGGCTGCTGCCTAATATATTGGCGGTATGATTTAGCAAAGCAGAGACATCCAGGGTTTTATCACTGGCACTGATGTTATTCAGCTCTGACTTAAAATCACCCAGGGATTCCATAAAGGATGTATTAAACTGCCTGAATTCCGTGCTCTCACGGATTTGTTGAATATGGCTGGGCTCTTTTACTTCCGGTTTTTTATCCCACTCTACAATTATTTTAAAATCGCTGATAGAGTAAAATTTCAAACGGGTTATAATTTTATCCGTTAATTTAGTGCCCTCCGTTATGATTAGCTGGTTGTTATAGGTGTAAATATCTTCTCCGGCTACCATTCCCGGGGCAGCCTGTCTGATTGTAACGCGCTTTTTTTTCAAAATTACCCCCAATCCTGCATTAAGCTAGTTTCGTCATAGCGGGTAATCTAAAAAGTCCGCTACGGCGCTTTATCCCTATACCTGTTAACCGGCATTACAGAGGGTGTCTGAACACAGTCTGAAACCGGTAAAGCCCCCCTAACCCGCCGCACATGATATCTAAGAAACAGAGGACTACCTGTAAAGGTAAAATTATTTGTTAAAATCAGTATAAGAATTTTGTCGGGAAAAGTCAACACGAAAAAAGTCCTTGACAATTTTGGTAAAATGGTATATTCTCAAAATTGTTAGACCATTAACTGCATAACAAGAATTTTCTCTTATTCAGAGTGACGGAGAGTAAAGGCTCTATGAAGTCACGGCAACCCCTTAGTGGAAGGTGCCAACCTGAGCGAGTAATCGATCAATAAGAGGATTTGATTTTCGTTTTTTATCAAGTCCGTCTTACCGGGCTTTTTTTATTGTAAAGGAACAGGATCTTCCTAAGTAATAAAAGCCACACCTTTATTACAAGCGTGCTGACACGCAGAATGGAGTATAGTATGAACAACAAATTATTATTTACTTCGGAATCAGTTACAGAAGGACATCCGGATAAAATCTGTGACCAGGTTTCCGATGCGGTTTTAGATGCATTACTGGAACAGGACCCTATGAGCAGGGTTGCCTGTGAAACAGCTATTACAACCGGTCTGGTATTGGTTATGGGAGAAATAACTACTGCCGGATATGTAGATATTCAAAAGATTGTACGCGATACCATACGTGAAATCGGTTACGACAGATCCGAATACGGCTTTGATGCCAACACCTGCGGCGTTATTGTTGCACTGGATGAACAGTCCGCAGATATTGCTATGGGCGTTAATAAAGCGCTGGAAGCCAGAGAAAATACCATGTCGGAAGATGAGCTGGAAGCCATCGGTGCCGGTGACCAGGGTATGATGTTTGGTTTTGCCACCAATGAGACGGAAGAATACCTGCCTTATCCTATTTATCTGGCGCATCAGCTGACAAAGCAGCTGACTAAGGTCAGAAAGGAAGGCACCTTATCCTATCTTCGTCCCGACGGCAAGTCACAGGTTACGGTGGAGTACAATGAAGAAGGTAAACCGGTTCATCTTAACGCGGTAGTTCTTTCCACCCAGCATGACTCTGATGTAACCCAAGAGCAGATTCATAAAGATATTAAGCAATATGTCTTTGATGTGATTCTTCCAAAAGAGCTGGTTGATGAAAATACAAAGTTTTTTATCAACCCCACAGGACGTTTTGTTATCGGCGGACCCAACGGAGACAGCGGTTTGACAGGACGTAAAATTATCGTAGATACCTATGGCGGTTATGCACGCCACGGCGGCGGCGCTTTTTCCGGAAAGGATTGTACCAAAGTAGACCGTTCCGCATCCTATGCGGCTCGTTATGTTGCTAAAAACGTTGTTGCAGCCGGTCTGGCGGATAAATGTGAAATTCAGTTATCCTATGCCATTGGTGTTGCCCAGCCGACCTCAATTATGATCGATACCTTTAATACCGGTAAACTGGAAAATGAGGAATTAATAAGTATTATCCGTGAAAATTTTGACCTTCGTCCGGCCGGTATCATAAAAATGTTGGATTTAAGACGCCCCATTTACAAAAAAACAGCGGCTTATGGTCATTTTGGACGGAATGAATTGAATTTACCTTGGGAAAGACTGGATAAGGCAGAAGAATTAAAAAAATATCTTGTCTAGTTACAAATTAAGTATATAAGCAATTTACAGCGTGTGCCGGGATACGATTTCCCCTGCATACGCTGTTTTTATTAAAAATCGTGTGGATTGCGTATAAAGTTAATAATCCCGTTCTATGCTATTCATAAAATATTTATAAAAGTCATTTTTAGTTTATGTGTAATTCCAGGTCTGTTATGATATAATGAAAGCGGAATGAGGATAATGCGAATAAGTTAGGATTGCAAACATGTTTTCAATCCGATTGGAGTAATGAGATCAAGAACATGCACTATGTTCAGTATATAATAAAGCGAAATGAGGATAATGCGAATAAGCTAGCATGGCAAACTTGTATGTAATCCGATTCAAGTAACAAGATTATGAATAATGCTAATCTGATTGAAGCAATAAGATTAAGAACACGCATTATGTTCATGATAAAAATGAACATAGTAAGCGTAAATACTATGACAAACTAATAAAGCAGGTGAACAATTTGAAACTGAAAAGCAGGCTGCTAACGGCTTTTTTAATTATTACGGCACTTCCGATTTTTTTAATCACTCTATCTGTTGGAACGATAGCAAGATTTCAGGCTAATTCCATACAGCAGAATTATGATGTGAAGTCCGATACAATTAAGCTGATATCCAACCCCCTTCAGATTTTAAGCCGGTTAACCAGAGGAATTTATAATGAAATTGTTCTTACGGCAACCAGGGAACCAGGTAAATTTGAAGACGAGGAATATATCAATTATTTAAACAGTGAATTAACAGGTAAGTACTCCTACATCGTTCTGCGAAAAGGCCAGGATTATATCTACAGCGGTAATAAGGAAAAGCTGGAGAATATTAAAAGTTTTTTTCCTGATTACGGTGAATATACCACAGATACGGAAGGCGGAATTTATGTCGACGCCAAAAATCCTTTTCTACTAAAACAGCAGGACTTCCATTTTACCGACGGGACGGAAGGAAGTATCTTTGTGGTTACGGATGTGGACACACTGGTGCCTCAGATTAAGGCTTCTGCCATCCAAATGGCATGTTCTCTGGTATTTGTGGTAATCTTAACGGCAGGGGTGTTGATTATCTGGATTTACCGGAGTATTTTAAGGCCTCTTAATACCCTTCATGCGGCAACCGATGCCATGAAAGAGGGAAATCTGGATTATTCCATCGAAGGTGACCCGGAGGATGAAATCGGCCAGCTTTGTGTTGACTTTGAAGAAATGCGGATTCGTTTAAAGGAACTGATTGAGGTAAGGCTTCGATATGAAGAGGATACCAAGGAATTAATCAGTAACATCTCCCATGATCTAAAGACACCCATTACTGCCATAAAAGGCTATGCAGAGGGCATTATGGACGGAGTTGCCGACACGGCGGAAAAGCAGGCAAAGTATATTAAGACCATCTATACCAAAGCCATTGATATGTCATCATTGGTGGATGAGCTCTCTTTTTATTCCAAAATTGACTGCAATACGATGCCTTATACCTTTACCAGCATAAATCTGCACGACTATTTTTGTGATTGCATAGAAGAGTTAACCCTGGATCTGGAAGTTAAAAACATTGAGATCGTATATAATAATGAAACAGAAGGCTCTCTTAAGGTTTATGCCGATGCAGAGCAGCTGAAACGGGTAATTAATAATATAATCGGTAACTCCGTAAAATACATCGGAAATAAAAAGGGACAGATTAAAATACAGATAACGGACAGCGGTCAATATGTTAAGGTTTCTATTGAAGACAACGGCCAGGGAATTGCCGCTAAGGATCTGCCGTATGTATTCGAACGTTTTTACAGGGCCGATGCTTCCCGAAATTCCACCAAAGGCGGAACCGGACTGGGTCTTGCCATTGCCATGAAAATTATACAGGATCATACCGGCTCCATATGGGCTGAAAGCGAAGAGGGAAAAGGAACCACAATCTATTTTACACTAAAAAAACATAAGGAGGTTACAGAGAATGAGCAGGATATTAATAATAGAGGATGAAATAGCCATAGCTGAATTGGAAAAAGACTATCTGGAGTTAAGTGGCTTTGAGGTTGAGATGGCAATCACCGGTGATATTGGGGAAACAAGAGCAATTAATGAAGAATTTGACCTGATTATACTGGATTTGATGCTGCCCAATGTAGACGGCTTTGAAATATGCAGAAAAATCCGGGCGGTAAAGAATATTCCGGTTCTTATGGTTTCCGCCAAAAAGGATGATATTGATAAAATCAGGGGCTTAGGACTTGGAGCAGATGATTATATTACCAAGCCTTTCAGCCCCAGTGAGCTGGTAGCCAGAGTAAAGGCCCATTTGGCGCGTTACGACAGACTGATTGGGTCCGGTACGAAAGAAAATGAAATTATTGAAATCCGTGGCATTAAAATAGACAAGACAGCCAGAAGGGTTTACATTAACAACGAAGAGAAAAACTTTACCACAAAGGAATTTGATTTATTGACCTTCTTAGCAGAGAACCCCAACCATGTATTTACCAAGGAGGAATTATTCCAGGAAATCTGGGATATGGAATCCATCGGGGATATTGCCACGGTTAC
>JAEZSL010000318.1 GCA_023443925.1 Bacillota bacterium
AAGGACAGATTACAGCATGTCCGGGATATCGGTGTGGTATTTGGTCAGCGGTCTCAGTTATGGTGGGATGTGCCGGTTATTGATTCCTTTGAATTACTTAGGGACATCTACAAGGTTTCGGAAAAAAGTTATAAGGAAAGCCTTGAGGAACTGGTTACCCTGCTGAATCTGGCGGAAATTATTAAAACCCCTGCCAGACAATTATCTTTAGGACAAAGGATGCGATGTGAAATTGCGGCATCCCTTCTTCATCATCCAAGTATTCTATTCTTAGACGAACCAACCATCGGTCTGGATGCCGTATCCAAAATAGCCGTCAGAAATTTTATTCTGGATCTTAATAAAAGGCATAATACCACCGTTATTCTTACGACCCATGATATGCAGGATATTGAAGCACTGACAAAGCGCATCATACTAATCGGAAAAGGAAAGATTCTTATGGACGGGGATCTTACCAATATGAAGAAGCAGTTTGGAGGCTATAAAAAACTAAGTATTGAATATTCCGGCAGCCGAATTGCGTTAAGCGAAGGCATGCGCCTGGTTTCCGATGATTTTTCCCTGGATGATACGGGAGAGTCGGTAAGCGGACATGCCGTTATTGAACTGGACTCGGACACCCTATCCGTCTCGGATGCCATAACAGCTCTGTCTAAAAAAATTGAATTAAAAGATATCTCTGTCTCCGGTTCTTCCATTGATGAAGTGGTGGTGGAACTTTATAAGCAGTATGAAATATAGGAGGCAGCAAAATGAATAAATATCTGTCATTTTTCCGACTCCGGTTTTTATACGGACTCCAGTACCGGGCTGCCGCCCTGGCGGGAATTGCCACCCAGTTTACCTGGGGTGCCCTGGAACTGTTAATGTTCAACTCATTTTATGCCGCGGACCCGGGCGCTTTTCCCATGTCTTTTTCTGCCTTAAGCACCTACATCTGGATGCAGCAGGCATTTTTGGCCTTGTATATGACCTGGTTTCTGGAAAATGAAATCTTTGAATTGATTCAAAATGGCAATATAGCTTATGAACTCTGCCGTCCTATTAATATTTATGATATGTGGTTTACCAGAAGTATGGCGGTAAGACTTTCCAGAGCAGTTTTAAGGTGTATGCCGATTCTTATTTTTGCGGTGTTTCTGCCAAAACCTTACGGACTTAGCCTGCCGGAGGATGCCGCGGCGTTTGTGTGGTTTTTAATTACCATGGTACTGGCTTTTCTGGTTGTAGTGGCTTTTTGTATGCTGGTTTATATCGTTACTTTTTATACTTTATCTCCCATGGGAATACGCCTTGTATCGGTGGCGGCGGTAGAATTTTTATCCGGTGCCGTAGTACCCTTACCCTTTTTACCGGAGAAAGTACAGCGTATCTTGGAATTGCTGCCCTTTGCTTCCATGCAGAACGTTCCTTTAAGAACCTACAGCGGGGACCTAAGCGGCATGGTGCTGTACAAAGCGGTTATACTTCAGGTGGTCTGGGCCTTTATTCTGATCCTGTCAGGAAAGGTACTGATGAAAAAGGCACTGAAAAAAGTAGTAGTACAGGGGGGTTAAGGTATGAAATTATATTTAAAGTTTTTTTCCATACATTTAAAAAGTGTATTTCAATATAAGATGTCCTTTCTGCTTACCACTCTGGGACAGTTTTTAGTATCCTTTAATGTATTTCTGGGGGTTTACTTTATGTTCCAACGGTTTAATAAGGTGATGGGCTTTAGTTACAGTGAAATTTTACTGTGTTTTTCCGTTGTTCTAATTGAATTCGCCCTGGCAGAGTGTTTTGCCCGGGGATTTGACACCTTTGCAACAACCATAAGTAACGGGGAATTCGACCGTATTATGGTGCGGCCCAGAATTGAGATATTTCAGGTACTGGGCAGCAAGATTGAATTTTCAAGAATCGGACGTTTACTGCAGGCTCTGCTTATGTTTTGGTACGGCGTAACAAAAAGCGGCATTGTCTGGAGTGCGGACAAAGTCGTTACGGTTATCTTCATGATTCTTGGGGGGACCGCCGTATTTACCGGGATTTTTATTATCTATGCGGCTTTTTGCTTCTTTACCATTGAAGGACTGGAGTTTATGAATATTTTAACTGACGGGGCCAGGGAATTCGGGCGGTATCCCGTAAGCATCTATGGGAAAAGGGTTTTACAGATTTGTACCTTTATCGTACCCTACGCGCTGGTTCAGTATTATCCGCTGCTTTATATACTGGAGCGGCGGCAGAATCCGGTATTTATTCTGCTGCCGTTACTTGCCTGTCTTTTTATAATTCCCTGTTACCTGTTTTGGAAGTTTGGTATACGGCATTATAAATCAATCGGTTCCTAAGAGCCGGCGGCACGAAACATTTCTCTTGTCTCCTTTGCTTGACAGTAGTCGTGCAATGTGATATGCTATTCAAAATGAACGACAAACGTCGTGCAAAGGAGAATTGGGATGGCAAACGATAATAATACGCTTGGAAAAAGTGAATGGTACATTATGGAGAAGCTTTGGGAAACCGCCCCTCGTACTTATGTGCAGCTCTGCCAGGAATTAAAGGAGAATCCAGGGTGGAGCCGCAGTACAGTACAAACCATGCTGGAGCGCATGACGTTAAAAGGTATCCTTCGGTATGAGGTGGTCGGCCGGGCAAAACACTATTATCCCACGGTTGCGCGGGATGATGCTGCGGTAAGCGAAACACGCTCTCTGCTGGACCGGGCTTTCGAAGGTTCTGCCAGCTTGATGATGAGCGCACTGGTACGCAAAAAACAGCTTACCCAAGAAGAGATCGGGGAACTCTACGCCATTTTACAGGAAGCAGAGGTAGATAAATGACAGAAACCGTTATAACATCGTCCGCCCTGATTCTGATTATTACGGCATTGCGGTATCTGCTCCGGGGCAAAATTTCCTCAAGGCTGCAATATGCCTTTTGGCTATTGGTGGCAATCCGGCTGTTGCTGCCATTTTCACTGTTTGAAAGCCCTGCCAGTATTATGAATGTCATACCAGGGATTCAAAACGATTATTCGGCAGTTAGGCAACCGGTCGATTCGGTAAGTTCCAGTAATACTGTGCTGCAGTCCTATGATTCCCCGTCACTTCAAAGCAGCCAGGAGATATCCGGAAGTTTAGCTGGTACAAAAAAGACAACTAATGGGGAAACCATGGCAAGCTTCATCTGGCTTAGCGGCTTGATTCTCAGCGGAGCATTCTTTGCGGCTTCCAACATACGTCTGGGCCGGAAGCTTAGGCGAATCAGAAAGCACATAGAAGTTTCACAGTGCCCCTTGCCTGTTTATATAGCGGAAGGGCTGCCCTCCCCCTGTCTGTACGGAATCAGAAAGCCGGCCGTTTATGTCACACCGGAAAGCCTTTCTGGCGAAAAGAGAACAGAATATGTGGTCGCACATGAACTGACACATTACTGTCAGAAGGATCACATCTGGTCTTTTATTCGTATCCTCTGCTTATGCATCCACTGGTTCAATCCCCTGGTGTGGATGGCAGTGGTGTTATCCCGCAGGGATAGCGAGCTGGCCTGTGATGAGAGAACACTCCGCAGAATTGGTCCTGAAAACCGCATAGAGTACGGCAGGACGCTGATCGAAATGATGACTTCACCTTCGAAGATTTCTGACTTATTCTACTGTACAACTACCATGACCGGCGGCAAAAGGGAAATGGCAGAGCGCATCAGGCGCATTGCCAAACAGCCGAAAACGCTTACCATAACGCTTGCGGTTGCCGTGCTTGCTGCCGCAGCGGCAATTGCACTTACCTTTGGGAGCGCTGCTGCAAGGCGGGTTCCTGTTACGCTGCCAGATGACAGCAAGGGAGGGTCTATAACTACACAAGAATTGTGGGAGGCTCGAACTCCCTATGTGGGAGATAATTCTGCAGTCGGTACGCTGCTTGGACTGTTAACGCCTCCGGAGGGACTGCGGCAGGATAGCTTTGCCTTACGCACCGCCGGCAAGGAACGCGGCATAGAGTGGATTCTTCAGGGGGACGATACGGCTTCCTATGAGGGGAGTTCGCTTCATCTAAATGCCTTGCTTCTCTTTGCTTTGGTTGATAATTTACAGGATGTTTATGTAACAATGAAAGATCCCAGGCAAGATGAAACAGTTTTTCATTATGACCGCCCATGGGCCGATGAAGCGGTAGGCTGTGATGTGCGGGAGTATGCAAAAAGCCCGGAAAAACTAAAGGATCTGCTTGATGTTTATGGTAATGAATATGCTTTTGCTCAGTACAGCATTGCCAAGCTGGGAGAAAACGGAAAGGTTCTGGAGGGTGCTTTCGTGGTAAATCAATCACTTGCCCTGGCTATTATTAATGATGTCAGGGTAAAGTCTGCTGCTTGGGAGGGGGTTGATATCACGACACAAAAGGAATGTTATCTCATCCGTCAGATTTTTCCGGAAGCCCTTGAAACTCATGATTTTTATGCCTATTTGCGGGAAGACGGTACAGCTGTTTTACAGTCCGGTAAGAATGGGATTTACAGCGTGCTTTCATCAGAGCTTTATTCGGAATTGGTGAAAGCCGTGGAGACACTGGCAAAGGATGGTTGGCGTGAAAACAAGTATACAAAAGGGGTTCCTCGTCCGGATTTCGATAACCTGGTATGGATGGCGCCGGATGATGAGAATGGGTACTGTGTCGCTTTTTATCAGGAGGTTAGCCAAGAGCAGATCAAACAGTATGTTAAGACACTGGAGGAGGATGGCTGGAAGACAATACAGGATTTATATGAACATCCTAAATTAGGAGGTCGTTACCAAAAAGGCAGTCACACCATCAGTCTCCAGTTTTATGATAAACAAGAAGTTGTCCTGTATTTTTCCTTAGATCAAGATTGAGTCGTGCCTTACTCCGGCAGCTCACCAATATGAACGCTGATAGAAAACCCGTGAGAACCTACATTTAATGCGCAAATAGTAGGGACTCACGGGTTTTTAGCAGTAAGCAGTCTTAATTTGAATTCTTTACGGCCTGCTGCTCCTCTTTGATCCAGTTATCCATCCGGCCTGCAATAATGTCAAACTGGGCAGGGCCGATATCCAGTAAAAACTTATGGAAATCTTTTAGAACAAAGTTGTTTCCAAGGGATTTTTCCGCCGTATCCCTTAGATTCATAAACTCCAGGTATCCGATACCATATTGGGGATACAGGGCAGGTTCCTCGATCATGGTGTTATATAACAGTTCTATGGTATTGGGATCTGTTATATAGTTTTTTAAGTAGCCGGCAGTATCTGCAAGGCTCCAGCCGTCATAATGGATTCCCATATCGAGCCGGCAGTATAAAGCCATATTGGCTGCCATATTAGCTTCCAGAAAATCCGCCACATCTTCACTGAAACCGGCCAGATGGTAAGAATAATATTCCACATAGGTAGCCCAGCCTTCGGCATATCCTCCGAAGTTCAGCAGATTTCTGATGGCCGGCGGGTTTAAGCTCCGGAAGTACACCGACTGGTACAGGTGGCCGGGGTAACCTTCATGAGCAATTGTGGTAAAGATCTGGGACAGATCGTAATCCGGATTTTCATTAATATAGATTATGTTATTATCATAACTGTCCAGGGGAGGTATTAAATACATAGCCGGACTTAAATGATCTTCAAGGGATTTATCCACGTATTTTATGGAGTATTTTACATCAGGGCAGGGCGGGAAATCTTTTTTTATAGCACCTTTTAAGTACTTGATGATCTTGGAAGGGTCGGTCAGGGAATAGTTTAGGGACATTACCTTATCATAAACACCCGGATTTTTCCCTATTATAGTGCTTAACTTAAGCATATTGGAACTTAAGGAATTCTCAAGCATGGCTTTTAGCTCAGGAATTGACCGGGAAGATCCGGTATTGGTTTTCAGCAGGTATTCATAATATTCTTTTCCTTTTTCATAATGGCTTAAGCCTTCCTTGTTCGTACCGGTCCCTTTTAAACTGGTCAGGGTATCGACTAAGAGTTCATAGGCAGGTATAACGGAATTCAGGACGGCATCCTTGTTTTCCGCTTTATAAGACTTGATTTCTTCTTTTGTTAAACCTTTGAAGTTGGAAACTCTTTCATTAAAAATACTTATGAGGTAATTCTTATCTTTGTCTTTAATAAACTCATTACACTGGTCAATGATACTGTCCGCCACATCGTCATTCATAAATAATCCGGCAGCAGATTTATCTTTTTCGAATTCACAGATTTCCTTAAAATAATCATAGACCTGAGGGAGGAGTTTTAAATAGCTTACGATGTCTTCTTTTTTATTAAAATTATATTCGGCTAAAAGAACGGGAAGCTGTGCCTGTATTCCGGTGGTTGGCCCCAGCCCTTCGCTGTAATAGATGAAGTCCCCCTGGGAAGCTTCCAGCTCCAGATCTTTTTTTAAAATATCATAAGTTAATTTCTGATCCTCCGTCAGGGAATTGTAATCATATTGTTTTAGTGTTGCTAAATAGTTTTCAGAAGCTGCTAACGCTTTTTCAACATGTTCTTTCGAGTAGTGGCCGAAAGTTATTTCCGGGTTGGTAATCCCATAGTTTTCGGGATTAGCCAGGGAATAATTCAGGGTAATGGTATCTCTTTGTACCTCTGTTGTAAATACGCGGTCTAAAAAAGTATTAAAATCTTCTGTCGGAGTAGTTTTGCTGCTTAAGGAACAACCGAAAGTGCTTATTAAAAGCAGGAGCAGCATCAGAAGGAATAACAGGTATTTTTTCTTCCTTTTCATAATTAAACCAAACCTTTCTTTTGAATCCGTATCGTAAATCCGGTTTATTTCCTTTTGGTATCTTTTCTATTTATTAAACTTATGATACAACTACAAAAACAATTCATTATTAACGCTTTTATTTTTACCGCCGGGGCATATATTTATTTTAACAGCAGTCCTAGAATCCATATGGATATAAAACTGATGATAATTGATAAATTGGTCATGGCACCTACCAGTTTTTTATCAAGTTTAAATTCTACGGAATAGGTTATATTCGTCATACTGATAGGCAGGAGAAAGCCCATTAATAAAGTGTTGCGAAACAGGGGGTCAAAAGGCAGGGTAAAATATAACAGGGTGCCAACCGCCAGACCTGCTCCGTACCGCAATAACAGAGTCTTAAGCATACTTTTTAAATAACTGCGTTCAAATTGAAAACTTAAATAAATACCAAGTACCAAAAGGGATAAGGGCATATTCGCCCTGGATAATACATCGGTTAAGTTAAGAAATAGCTTTGGGTAGGAGAGGCCTGCAAGATTCAAAGAAAGAGTCAGTATATAGGCCAGCAAAGGAACGGACCGGAACATCTTCTTAACCATAAGCTTTAAGTCGATTTTGCTTCCTTTTGAGGTGTGGTAACTAGCCAGGAAAAAGCACAGGCCAAAAATAATAACGGCATTACCCATATCCAGTATGCCGAAATATTTTAAACCCTCCTTACCCCACAAGGCTTCCACCAAAGGAAAGGCAAACAGCCCGATATTATAGCCTACGGAGGTCATGGAAAGAGCGGCTTTTTTTTCAGACGTCTCTTTTTTTAATACAAAGATTCCAAGAAAAGCAACCAGAAAACTAAAAAGAATTAGAATAAAAGGAATTAGTATCAGGGTACCGGTTATTTCTATGGTACCAAAGGTATTCATAACCAGAGCAGGTAAAGTTATGTTAAAAATAATCCTGGAGATTCCGTCGGCATCCCTTTCTGATAGTAGTTTTAACTTTTTTGCTGTATAACCGATCATAATGATTAATAAGGATAAAATAAACTGTGTATTAGAACTAGCCAACTGAATTGCCCTCCGGATAGGTATATTTATAAGTATGAGTTAAAACGCATTGAAATCATTAGATCATGAACATAAGGCATGTTCATAATCTTGTTACTCCAATCGGTTTGTAAGCAAGCTTGCATGCTAGCTTATTCGCATTATCCTCATTCCGTTTTCATTATATCATAATAATAGGATTCTGCAATAAGCGGACGGACATTGAGCCGGATAAATTCGGTTTCGTCTGTTGACAAAATAATTCCCGCAAGCTATTCTAAATTTTAGAAAATATGGGCAGACTAACAATATTAAGTTGCTCATCAATAAAAAAAGGCAAAGAAAAGAAGAGTAGATAAGGATACCGTGCACAGAGAACCCGGTAAGGCTGAGAGCGGGTCACAGGAGATTTATTGAAGATGGTCTTGGAGCTGCGCACTGAGAGGAGTTTTCCTTTAGGCTGCGACGGGTGCATCCGTTATTGTGATATGCTGTAAACAACGCAGCTGATAAGGGACTGGCTGTGAAGTCAGGCTGAATTAAAGTGGTACCACGGGATGGCAGGCTCTCGTCTTTAAATGTAGAAGACGCGGGCTTTTTTTATCTCCCGGGAAGTACGTTTCCGGAAGACGCTTCCAGGATAGTACGCTCCCGGAAGATGATAATCTCCCGGGGATTGGTATAAACACACAAAAGGATAATCTTCTTTGAAAGCTTGTTTCTATTGTGGCAGCGCCTTAGCGCCAGAGTCTGGCTTACCGGGCTCAGTATAAAGGTTTTAGAAATTAAGGAGGACTAATATGAGTAAAAAACCATATTACATTACAACTGCAATTGCATATACATCCGGTAAACCCCATATCGGCAACAGTTATGAAATCGTTCTGGCAGACAGCATAGCAAGATTTAAGA
>JAEZSL010000023.1 GCA_023443925.1 Bacillota bacterium
GTGGCAGAAGCAGGACTGGTGAATGAAATTGTTCCCTTAGGGCAGATTGCCGGTGCTATACAGAAGAACTTGGGGGTGCATTAAGATGGACGTTAGTCAATATCTTGAAATTTTTATCGATGAAACGAAAGAACATTTGCAGAGCTTAAATCAGCAATTACTGGTGCTGGAAACAGAACCGGAAAATACGGAGACAATAAATGAAATTTTCCGTGCAGCCCATTCCTTAAAAGGTATGGCTGGTACCATGGGTTATAAAAGGATGCAGCGCTTAACCCATGATATGGAGAATGTATTTTCCGAAATAAGAAACGGTAAAATGAGCGTTTCTGCTGATTTAGTTGATGTTTTATTTAAAGGTCTGGATGCCCTGGAAGGATATTTAAGTAATATCCAGGAGAGTGCGGATGAAGGAACGGAAGATTATGAAGACATTATCCAGCAGTTAAATACCATTTTAGATATTGGTTTAGGTAAAGAAACTGCCGGAGTAAAAGCCGTTGTCCAGGAGACCGTAGCGGCGGCTTCCTCCGCGGCAGCAGATAAGGCACAGGCAGCAGAGTTAAAGTATAAAAATCTTACCATAGCCGATTATGAAAAGAGAGCAATAAACAAAGCAGAAGGCATGGGAATTAATGCTTACGGTATCACGGTATATATTCAGGAATACTGCATATTAAAAGCAGCCAGGGCATTTCTGGTATTTAAAGCTTTGGAGGAGCTGGGAGATGTTATAAAATCACAGCCGGAAGTACAGGATATAGAAGATGAAAAGTTTGATCTCGATTTTAGTGTAATCCTATTGTCGAAAGCCAATGTGGAGAAGATAAAAAGTATCATCATGAATGTATCTGAAGTTAAGGATGTAGTGATTGAAAAAATCAGTGTCGATAGCAGCGAAGTAGCAGATGCGGCAGAAGAGAATACCACAGAAACCGAAGCTACAGTGGAAAAAGCGAATTCCTCATCAACTGCTGCCGGAAAAACAGCAGCTTCCAAACAACAGGCCGCGAAACCGGTTGTGAACCGCTCCGTTCGTGTTGATATCGAAAAGCTGGATGTTTTAATGAATCTGGTTAGCGAGTTAATAATTGCGAAAAATGGATTGGTATCAATCAGCGCCAGTGAAAAAAATAATAGAAACGAATCCGGTTTTAACGAACAGATTGAATATCTGGAACGGGTTACCACCAATCTTCATGAATCCGTTATGAAGGTGAGGATGGTTCCCATTGAAAGTGTTGTAAATCGTTTCCCCAGAATGATTCGTGATTTATCGAAGAAACTGGATAAGAAAATGGAACTGTATATGACCGGTGAAGATACGGAGCTGGACCGTACCGTTATAGACGAAATCGGAGATCCGCTGATGCATTTACTGCGTAATGCAGCCGATCATGGTCTGGAAAGCAATGTGGAACGTATTGCGGCCGGCAAACCCTCAGCAGGCTCCATCTTCCTGGATGCATATCAGGATGGTAACAATGTTGTAATTGAAGTCAGGGATGACGGTGCAGGAATTAATGTAGAGAAAGTCAGGAAAAAAGCAGTTGAAAAAGGCACTATCACAGCTGACCAGGCTGATCTGATGACAGATAAGGAAATCATTGACCTGTTATTCAGACCCAGCTTTTCAACTGCAGAAATCATATCGGATGTATCCGGCCGGGGTGTTGGACTCGATGTAGTTAAAACCAAGATAGAAGCACTGGGCGGAGATATTGAAGCAAAAACAAAGCTGGGAGAAGGCAGTAATTTTATTATCCGTCTGCCGCTGACCCTCGCGATTATCCAGGCACTTATGGTTGAACTGGGACCGGAAAAATATGCAATACCTTTAGGCAGTATCCAGACAATCGAAGATGTTTTAAGTACGGATATTAAATATGTACATTCCAAAGAAGTCATAAACTTAAGAGGAACCGTAATTCCCCTTATCAGGCTGGACGATATGCTGGAAGTACCCAAGACGGAAAAACAGCAGGACAACCTTACCGTGGTTATCGTATCCAAAGGCGACAGATTAGCCGGAATTGTGGTAGATAACTTAATCGGACAGCAGGAAATAGTTATTAAGTCCATCGGAAAATACATAAATAACAACAAGATAATCGGTGGTGCAACCATTCTTGGAGATGGTGAAGTTGCCTTGATTCTTGATGTAAATACTTTGGTCTAGGGGGTGGAAAAGCATGGAGACAAATTTAAATGATTCAAAACAACATATTGTTGTTAAGATTGGTATCGAACAATACGGCATTGATATAAAATATGTAGACAATATAGTAAGAATGCAAAGAATCACCAGGGTACCCAAAGCGCAGCCGTACTTTAAAGGTGTTATTAACTTAAGAGGCGAAATAATTCCGGTAATGAGCCTGCGTCTGAAATTCGGCCTGGAGGACGATGTGATGACCAATGCCACCAGAATAATTATTATAAAGCTGGAACCCCAGTCAGCCGTGGGAATTATAGTGGATGAGGTTAAGGAAGTTGTTACTTTAGACGATACAATGATAGAAAAAGTTACGAATAGCGCAGTTGAAGATAAAAATGGCTATTTAAGCGGAATCGGCAAACACAAAGACGGCTTGATTTCCCTGTTAAGTATCGCCAGTGTAATCATTGATAAAGAAACAGTTTAAGGAGTGTACCAGTGTCAAACATAAACTTGGACCAGATTGACAGTATGCAGTTTGATGTATTAAAAGAGATTGGAAATATCGGCGCAGGGAATGCTACCACAGCCCTTTCAACCATGATAAACGGCAAGGTGGACATGAACGTGCCTAATGTGGCTTTACTTGAATTTAAAGATCTACCCGATATGGTGGGCGGAGCAGAAAATATTGTCGTAGGGATTTTAATTACCCTGGAAGGGGAAATTAACGGTATGATGATGTTTATGATGGAACAAAAATCCGCTTATCATTTGGTAAACCTTTTAATGGGTAAACCCACGGAGGATGAAGTGTTTACGGAAATGGAATATTCTGCTTTAAAAGAAATCGGAAATATCATCGCCGGAGCATATTTATCATCCTTATCTACCCTGATTAATATCCGGATCGATGCCAGCGTTCCTTATATGTCGATTGATATGGCAGGTGCAATATTAAGCGTTCCGGCTATCGAATTCGGGAAAGTCGGAGATAAAGCTCTGATTATTGAAACTCAATTCAGCAAGGATGATTCTGATGTGAACGGTTATTTCATCTTAATCCCTACACTGGAATCTTATAGTGTAATATTGTCATCTCTGGGATTATAGGTGGGTTTATGAGCGTAATGATAAAAGTGGGAATGGCAGACTTAAATGTCTGTACTGCACCGGACGCACTGACAACTTTAGGCCTTGGCTCCTGTGTCGGAATTGTTTTGTATGATTCTTTAACCAGAACCGCCGGAATGGTACATATCATGCTGCCCGACAGTACAAAAATAAGAAATAATGAAAATACGGCCAAATTTGCCGATACAGGAATCGATGCCCTGATTTACAGATTAACCGCAATTGGAGCAAACCGTAACCGGCTCATTGCAAAAATTGCGGGAGGTGCCCAAATGTTTGCGTTTAGTTCAGCAAATGATATGCTGCGTATCGGTGAACGTAATACAGAGGCAAGCAAGTTAAAATTACAGTCTTTAGGTATACATATAGTAGCGGAAGATACCGGTTTGGATTACGGCAGAACCATTGAATTTTACCCGGAAACCGGGCAATTACATATAAAATCGGTAGGGAAACCCCTGAAGATTATGTAAATACATATAAAAAATTGGATAACACCGAATTTCCCAAGTAGTATTTAACTTTAAATAAACTGGTTTTTGCAGATATCTTATGTTTACAAGGAAAAGGGTGATGATATGAGGGACAGATATATTGCTCCGGCTATAATGCTTGTGGCCGGTGCAATAACAAGTATATTAAATATCATAAACGGGGTTGAATTTTTAAAAGGTCTGGAACGTCTGCTGGTTGTGCTTATTGCATTTTATATTATTGGTAAAATAGCCGCACTGGTTATAAGAAGGACAATTGGTACCAATACGAAAGCTGTAATTCCGGAAGAAAACAGTATGGAAGAAAGCAGAATGGAAGAATACGGCGAAACGGGAGAAGAAACGGTCACGGAGGATACAGCTGAAAATAGTAATCAATAACTCATGAAACAAAAAGGAGCACTATTATGAATGCGGAATGCAAAGCTAAACTTTGGGAGGAATACAGTAAGTATAAAACATCCCAAAATCGCGAAAAAATCATAATTGAATATGCCGGTTTAGTGAAAATTGTTGCAGGACGTTTAAGCATGTACCTTGGCTATAATGTAGAATATGACGACCTAGTCGGATACGGTATATTCGGGCTGATTGATGCTGTAGATAAATATGATTATACGAAAGGCGTTAAATTTGAGACTTATGCCAGTTTTCGAATACGTGGTGCCATACTGGATGAAATTCGGAAGATGGATTGGATACCCAGAACATTAAGGCAGAAACAGCGTAAGATAGATACGGCTTTTCAGAAAATAGAATCAGAACAAGGCAGAATGGCAACGGATGAAGAGGTTGCAAAAGAACTTGAAATATCCCTGGAAGAATTTGATGTCTGGCAAAGTCAGACGAAAGTATCAAGTCTCCTCTCCCTGGATGAATATATGGAACAGGGCAGTGAGGTAAAAATGGAAGCAAGCCTCAGCGGTCAGTATGAAACACCTGAAAAAATTGTTGAAAAACAGGAATTGAAGGAGATACTGGTTAAAACCCTGGATTCTCTCACAGAAAAGGAAAAAAAAGTAATTACATTATATTATTATGAAGATTTGACATTAAAAGAGATTAGTTCTATATTGGAAGTTTCGGAATCCAGAATTTCGCAGCTTCATACAAAAGCTTTACAAAAAATGAAACTGAAACTCGGTAATAATGTTGATATATTAATAAGGATATAAGAGGGGGAGGACCTTATGGATAACCGGAACAGTTATTTCAGCCTTGTTATTAAACCGGATGGAACCTATATTAAACTTTTTCCTGCATCAGGAACTGGTAAGCAGATTGCTTATGATGAAATTAACAATTACTTATCGGATAAAAGGATTTACGATTACGATATCAAAGCACTTGGTCAGGGACTTTCGGCTCTAAAGGATCAGCCTGTTGAAGTCAGACTGACGCCGGTTACGGTCTTACCCGAGAACGAATCCGTGCGTATTACAGTATCTTCAGACCGTATGTATGCAATCGGGAGATTTTATCCGCCTTCAAACAGAGGACAGAACTTATCCCAGAATGAGGTAAAGAATAGTCTGGCCCAGGCGGGGGTACGGTATGGAATTGTTCAAAGCAATATCGATTCTTTCTTTGCAAACAGAAGGTATTGTGATGATTTTATTCTTGCAAGAGGGTCCGCACCGGTCGAAGGAAAAGATGCGGTTATTACATATAACTTTAATACGGACAATACATTAAAACCCAAAGTAAATGATGACGGAACGGTAGATTTCCATCAGCTGGACACCATCAGCTCCATTAATAAAGGTGATATTTTAGCAACCCTAAGTCCTGCGGTTCAGGGAAAAGCCGGAATGGACATATGCGGCAATGCAATACCTCCCAAAAAGGTAGTATTTAGAATTTTAAAGCATGGCAGGGATATCCACCTTTCTGAGGACGGACTAACCATGTATTCCGATGTAAGCGGACATGCTGTGGTAACCGACGGTAAAGTATTTGTATCAAATACCTATGAGGTACTGGCTGATGTTGATGCTTCCACCGGAGATATCGTGTATGAAGGTAATGTAACGGTTAAAGGCAATGTAAATACCGGTTATTCTATTATGGCAAAAGGGGATATTATAGTCAACGGAGTTGTGGAAGGTGCCACCCTGGTAGCCGGCGGTCAGATTATATTAAAACGCGGTATGCAGGGAATGAGTAAAGGAAAGCTGGAAGCCGGCGGGAATATAATTACTAAATTTATAGAAAATGCTCATGTGAAAGCCGGCGGGTATATAACCACCGAAGCGATATTACACAGTAAGGTATCTGCCAAGGGAGATATTGTTGTCGGCGGCAAGAAAGGCTTTATAACCGGTGGTGAGATACGGTCAGGTACAACCATAACGGTGAAAAATGCAGGTTCTACCATGGGTACAAGTACACTGTTAGAGGTTGGTATTGATCCCGGCATCGTGGAAGAATTCCGCGGCCTGGAAAAAAGTCTGGCCAGCATGAATGTGGATATGGAAAAATTACTGCCGATATTGGATGCTTATAAAAAGAAACTGAATTCCGGAGAAAAACTATCCCAGGACAAACTGGATTATATACGGATTGCCACTGAAAACTGTTTAGCACTCAGAAATAAAATCAAAGAATCAAGTAACCGATATGATCAGCTGCGTATAGAAATGAGTAACAGTGAAGGGGGCAGCATTAAAGTTGAAAATATAGCATACCCCGGAGTTAAAATAGTCATCTCCAATGTCAATTATTACGTTCGGAGTGATATTCACTATTCAAGATTTGTACGGGACAGAGCGGATATTAAAGTCACAGGATTAGGAATATAAGGAGGGATATCGATGCCGATTACACCGATTGAAATTGCAACGATGGCTCCGAAATCACAGGAGGTTACCCATTATAAGCACCAGGAAAGCCAGAAACCATTAAATGAACAGATTGTTATAGGGCAGCAGTTTAATAAACATATTAAACAAGATAGCCAGCAGACAGTAAAAACAATCAAAAGCGAGAATAAGGAATACAGATATGATGCCAAAGAGAAAGGCAATAATTCTTATTCCGGTAATAAGCAGGACAAAAAGAAAAAAGAGAAAGAAGCAGCTCCTAAAGATAATTTTCGGTCTGGTTCCATAGATATTAAAATATAGCAGGAGAAATCAAATGACACCTATAGAAATAGTTTTAATTATAATAGGAGCAGTAATTCTAATAGCCAGCTTTTTTCTGACAGATAAAAGCAAAACAAAGGAATATGCCGCTCTTATCAATGAACGGGAATTAAGTCTGACGGAAGTAGCTGCCATTAAAGATAAGGTGGAGGCCATTATAGCTGAAGTTACGGAAGAATCATTGACGAAAACGGAAGACCAGATGAATCAGCTTTCTAATGAAAAGATTATTGCGGTCAATGATTTTTCCGGTCAGGTACTGGAGAAAATAAGCCAGAATCATGAAGAAGTTGTATTTCTCTATAATATGTTAAATGAAAAAGAAAGTGAAATAAAAGAAACAATCAAGAATATTGATATGATCAAACGTCAGATGAACGAGTCCGGTAAAAGCGAAAAGCCGGCAGATAACAAAAAAGTTAATACGGCAGCGCATACAAACCGTACAATGCCTGCTACCTCTTTTCATACCGATAGCTTAAATACGGACGCAGAACAGTTGAATAATCATAATCAAAAAATCCTTGAACTGTATTCCCAGGGTTTTTCTGTAATTGATATATCCAGAACCTTAGAACTGGGACAGGGAGAAGTTAAATTAGTTATTGATCTGTATAAAGAAAAATAATTTAAGTATACCCGGATACCAGTGCTGGTCTAAGAAAATTGAAAGGCATGAGTGTTAATATGAAACTAAAGTATTATTTAAGAGGTGTAGGTGCCGGAATTTTGTTTGCTGCCGTGATTTTGTCCATATCTTATCGAGGGACCTCAGGAACACCGCTGTCGGATGCGGAAATCATAAAAAGAGCGGAAGAACTAGGCATGGTTAGGCAAAGTGATATCAAAATGGATGACATAATTGCCCCTACCCCGGTGCCAACGCAAAAACCTGCTGAAGATTCAACAGATCCGTCGGTGGAACCGACGACGAAGCCTTCGGATGCTTCAGAAGCTACTCCAACTCCGGAGGAGGAAACTTCTGACGAGGCGTCAGCAGATTCTGTGGAAACACCTGAAACGACCCCCATCCCAAGCTCAACGGAAGAACCTACCGGTGAAAAAGGGGAAAGTACATCGTCAGCAGTTCCTGAATCGGATGATATACCTGTATCCATTGAAATTATATCGGGTATGACATCCGAAGACGTGTCCTATTTATTGAAGGAAAAGGGAGTGCTTGAAGATGTAAGAGCATTTAACCAATTTTTAATACAAAATAAATATACAACCAAAATCAGAATCGGCGTTTTTCAGATTGAAAAGTTTGCCGCTTATCAGGATATAGCAGATGTCATTGTATCTAAATAATAAGAATAGAATCAAACTCACCAGCAAATAATTTCTATAAATGAATTATTTGCTTTTTTGCTATTCAAAGTGATGCTATAATACAGCCTGTAATAAAACATCTGGCAGCAGAGGTTTTATACAATGGGAATGAATTGTAAATAAATTTTACATTTTAAACTTGCTTTATTCAAGTAATATTATCGCAGGCGCACATTTGGTATGCATGGGAGATATAATGAAAAATAATAATACAAAAAGAGGATATGTACCCGGCGATGCAAAAGAATTCGATCCGGAGAGCCAAAGCCTTTTAATAAAAGCCCAAAAGGATATATTTTATCTGCTTGAGCAGGGGTATCCGATGAAAAGTGTGTCAACTTTTGTGGGGAACCACTATCTGTTATCGGAAAGGCAGCGGCTTGCGCTTGCCAGGGCCACAACAGCCGGAGAAACCGTAAGCATCAGAAAAAACAAACAAATAACAGGAAGCCTTCAAGGCCAGAAAGTATTTATAGACGGATTAAATTTAATCATAACTCTGGAGGTTGCATTATCCGGCTCCCTGCTGATCCGGTGCATGGACGGTACAATCCGTGATCTGGCTGGACTTAGGGGGACATACCGGCTGATAGATAAAACAGATCTTGCCATTAACTTGATTGGAAGTAAATTAGAAGAATTAAAAGTTGGCACTGCTTACTTCTATCTGGATTCACCGGTATCTAATACAGGAAGATTAAAGCAGCGTATTATGGAACTGTTAACAGCCTATTCCTTTGATACTGTGGTTGAACTTGTTAATAATGCGGATATAATTCTGGAAAAAAACAATTATGTAATATCCAGCGATTCGATTATACTAAATAAGTGTTCCGGATGGATTAATCTTGCGGCAGAAATAATTAAGGATAGTATAAAGGATGCTTATATTTATGATTTGAGTATGAAATAAAAGGCATTTCACACCCTGATTGGAGGCAGTAAATCATCTGCCAGCAGTTGATTTATGCCATGGGAGCTAGTGTAAATTGCCTCGCAGGCTTGTGGTAATGTATGAGCGTTTGTATAAAAAAAATAAGGAAACCGGTTTTAATCACCAGTTTCCTTATTAAATTTATTATTTCTTTATTTCCTGTTTTCCGGTTACTTTACTTTTATCATCCATTTTAAAGGAGGATTTAATTTCGTCTGAAGAAAAGTAAACATTACCGTCAACGGTAGCATCTACTAATTCAAAATCGGCCACATTAACATATAAATCACCTTTAAAGGTTCCGTGCTGTATGCTGGCCATTGGGCTGGTAACTGTTAATTTCGGTGCGGTTAACGTGAATCTTGCTGTTATGTTACGATCTTCATCCTGAGTATAAAGGGCAATTTTACGTTGAATAATATCTTTTCCGCTTTCATCCTGCTTACCATTCTTAAACTCACCCTCTAAAGTAAGATCTTTATTGATGGTAAGATCTTTAAGGGTTGCGATGATCCAGGTTCCGTCTTTACCGATGGCTTTCACAAAGGCATCTTCCTTATCTACGATTGAAGCAGTAGTTACCACATCGGGAGTCGTGTTATTCTCAGTAGCGGTATCATCTGCAGTTGTAGTAGTTGTATCCTTTGTATCGGTTGTATCTTTCGTATCCGTTGTTGCTGTGTCTGTGGGTGTAGTCGTATCGACGGTATCTGTGGTCTGTCCGGTTCCGTTATCTTTTTTGCCACAACCTGTAAACAATGCAGTTAACAATAATAAAGTTAATAATAAAACTCTGAATTTCATTGTATAACCTCCTCATATAGGTATTGAAAATAAGTATAAACTTTATTCATTAAATTATTACCCTGATACAGAGTATTTATACTAGGGTTGAATTGAAATAAATACCTTAGAGAAAAAAGTTATATTTTAATTGTGAGAAAGACAAATTTAATTTAAACATGGCTTTTTTTCAAATTCTATTGTAAACTAAATAAAAAGTTACTAGTAATCAAGAGTTAATTTCAAATGTAAAAAGGAGACCGTTAGTTATGGAAACAGAAGAGGTATTGGTTGAATTATCCGCAAATCTTAATTATAACGATATAAAAAAATATTGGTTATTTACTTTGTATCGGGGGAAACACTATAAAAACGGACCGGTACTGTATATAATCATAAACATCTTTGGTTTGTTAATGTTTGGTTCAATGGCCTTTATGTCCGGTTTTGATTCATTGGAAACCGGCATATTTACATTTTTACTTATTGTATTTCTGCTCATGTTGTATTTAATGATTTTTGCACCAAAACGATATTATAAAACGTATAAGCTAATGCAAGGTTCTTTAACGAAATACAAATTCGGTTGTGACCAGGTAGAAATAGAAACGGTGGGAGAATCTTCCAGCGGCTTCAGCCGCATGAAATACGGGGATATCTTTAGAGTGTATGAGATAGATGATTATATTTATATATTTATCAGCAATAACCAGGCTTTTATCATTGATAAAAATAAGATTCCTGCTGAGCGTTTGCCCATACTCCGGTCTATTCTAACCAATCAGGTGAAAAAATATTATTATTATGCTAAAAACCGTAAGTAAGTCTGGATGAAGCAATTGAAGTAAGTAATCTACTCCGCCAGAAATAATCAGACCCTTATATTAATAATGGTGTAAAGGTAAAAGGTATAAAAGTCAAAGGTATAAAAGTCAAAGGAATAGAAGTCAAAGGAATAGATGCAAAAGAGCATAGAAACAAAAAAGTATAGATGCAAAAAAACATAGATGTAAAAGGAAATAGATTTCAAAGGTGCTAGAGGTATTAAGGGATATGCACATACCCCAGATATTGCGGAGAATTGCTGAAAATCAATTGGGAGATGCAGCCGGATAGCTGTTTCGGGCGAAAAGTTATCTTATCGGCTTCATCAAAGCTCAACCAAATACTATCCTCTTGATTAAAGTCAGTTTCTGACGGGGGTATTCTTTGCTCACTGGTCAATTCTGCAAGGAATATATGTAATATTCTGTGGGAGTAATCATAATACTGTTCTCTTATTTGGGAATCCTCATAAATCTCCTCGGCAAGGGCTATAAAACGCTTGATTTTCACATGATATCCGGTTTCTTCTAAAACTTCACGCTGAACAGCTTCTTCCATGGTCTCAAACTGAAGCTGCCCTCCGCCGGGCAAATCATAATAAATCTCACCGTTTGCAGAGCTATATCTGTTAACAAGAATTTTACCCGACTGTATTACCATAGCTTTCGCTGCATTTCGAATTGCCACATTAACTACGCTCCTCACAATACATGTAATTAATAAACCAGGTAATTCATATATAACAAACTACAATGGTGTATTACAATTACCTGATTCAAAATATTTTATTTATTATTACATAAAAAGTCGTTGAAAAAGATGCAAATCGCATCCTATATAGCCCAACAGTTTACGTTATTCGTATAATAGATGAAATTTCTAATTTATTGTTATATATAAGGACGTTCATCTTTATAAAAAACCAAATGTCCTTCATTTAAATCTAAACCTATGGATTGATATGTAGCTTCTTCCAAGTCTTTAACAATATAAGCCGTAGTGAAGGTATTACCTAAACTGCTCAATTCCTCCAGTAATAAAATACCCATCTGTTTAGCTATGCCATATTTATCTTTTTCAATCAAAGAACCGTTCTTATATTTTAATTCCTCTCCCTGTAATTCTAAATCCAAGCAAAATTCCATAATGCAGGCGGAGATACCATCAAACATAGCGCGAATAATTCCTACAAGTTTTTCCTTATAAAAAGCACCAACAATATAAGGATTAAATTTCAAAGGTTTCACGGCAGCTTCCTTACCATAACCTACTTCGCAAATATCGTTTTTAACATAGAAATCCCATAACTGATCATCGGTAATTTGGGGCATATATTCTATTGCAATTTTATCAATATTCATATTAAACAACCTCTATTCACAAATAATAATATAGTTAGTAAATTTTTACCATATACAACAAAAAAAGTCAACTACAAACTGTAACTGACTTTTTATGTATAAGGAAATAGCTAAAAAAGATTATATTATTCTGTAAAATAAAAAATTCCTAAAAACTTCTTACAAGGTTTTCAGGAATCTTCAATACTGCGGATAGAGGGACTCGAACCCTCACAAGGTCACCCTTGGCAGATTTTGAGTCTGCTGCGTCTGCCATTCCGCCACATCCGCATGAATCAGCGAAGATTATTCTAACATAATTAATACTATAATGCAAGTCCAAAAGTAAAAAGATTTGAAGAAAATTCTAAAATATCAAATATTTTGCAGCATCGGCAGCAGGAATCGGACAAATTGCAAAAGATTAGTTGAAACATTGCTTAAAAAAGGGTAAAATAAATTATTAACGGATACAATATTTACTAACATGCATGTTTTTAAGTTACAGATTACCAGTAGCAGAATACTAGTTATATAAACTAGCAGCATGGTATTAGTTGGTGAATAATGGCTGCATGAAAATTAGTTTTATGCATATTTTATTCGCTGTATGCAATTTAATCATTGCATGTCCAGGAGGAGCTTTATGAATTGCATTGATATACAAAGGCTTATTGTGCCGTTTATAAATGATGAATTGGATATGAAACAATTAGAAGAATTTATCCATCATATTCACTCCTGTCCAAAGTGTATGGAAGAACTGGAAGTTTATTATGTGCTCCTGGCCGGTATGAAACAGCTGGATGAGGACAAGGAGTTGTCTACTAACTTTAACCAGGATTTAAAGGATCTGTTGAATCTGTCGGAAGACCGCATTATTCATGATAAATTCTTACATATCAGAAAACGGATCGTTTTAATTATTATGATATCACTGGTTGCAATCGTTTCAAGTTTCCGCATCGGTGAGTTTGTGGTTGAGGATGTATTAGGAGATAAAAAAAGTGATTTTTTGCTGGATAATGTTTTTTATGCAGATAATCCGGTACGATTAGAAGAAGCGGATATCCAAAGTGAACAGAACGGCTTATCTGGTTTGATACTGGATAACCTGGCAGATATTTATGTATATCTGAAAACCAGAGATCCTAAGGGTGCGGAACTTATGGAGGAAAAATTCGGTGACCGTATTTGGGAAAATACGATTGTATCAAAAAGCATCGGAATGCAGTTTAATATAGATGAATGGATTGTATTAATTTATTAACGGACAGTAGCGTGAATTGCCTCGCAAATGTATGCGAGTCATTAGAAGAATAGCAAAACAGGATTAAATTTACGGGATAAGTAATTATAAAAAAGAAAATCTGAAAAAGAAAGGCTGCCGCAATGTGAAGCTTCATATTTCACATATTCTGCGGCAATATCCCGGGTCGCCCCGGGATATTAGGTGGGTGTAAAAATTGAAAAAAATAGTATTAATAGACGGACACAGTATATTAAACCGGGCGTTTTATGCGATACCGGATTTAACGAATTCCGAAGGAAATCATACCAATGCCATATTAGGCTTTCTAAATATTATGTTTAAGATACTGGATGAGGAAAAACCGGAATATTTAACCGTGGCATTTGATGTCCATCAGCCAACCTTCCGGCATGAAATGTTTGAACAGTATAAAGGAACCCGAAAATCCATGCCGGACGAATTAAGGGAACAGGTGCCGGTGATGAAGGATGTGCTCCGCGCCATGGGTGTTACCATTATGGAAAAACCGGGGTTTGAAGCCGATGATGTACTTGGAACCATAGCAAAAACCTGTGAGAAGGAAGGTTATCAGGTATCCCTGGTATCCGGTGACCGGGATTTGCTTCAGCTTGCCACTGACAATATCAAAATCCGTATACCGAAAACTAAAAAAGGCGGAACCGAGATAGAAAACTATAATACCCAGGATGTAATTGATGCCTATGGTGTTACGCCCACCCAGTTTATCGATCTGAAAGGACTGATGGGCGATACTTCCGATAATATACCGGGTGTACCGGGAATCGGCGAGAAAACCGCATCCAAGATTATTTCAGCATTTGATTCCATAGAGAATGCTTATGAACATATCGATGAAATCGGACCTGCAAAAGCCAGGGAAGCCTTAAAGAATAACCATGAACTGGCAGTGTTAAGCAAAGCACTGGCAACCATTAAGATCGACTGTGAAATAGATTTTCACCTGGAGGATGCCTTACTGGGTAATTTATATAATGAAAGAGCTTTTTCCTACTTTAAAAGGCTGGAGTTTAAAAGTCTGTTAAATCGTTTTCAACTGGAAGTAACACATTATGAAAGTATCGAAGATCATTTTAAAATAATATCCGGTTTAGAACAGGCAGAAACCGTATTTCAGAAACTGTTTCAAGAAACACAGGATAAGATTGCCGGAATTCAGTTTGTAACAGAAGAAGAGGAAGTGCTGGGATTATCTCTGGCCTTTAGTGATGAAGATATCTATTTTATCCGTACGGAAGGTTTTATAACGGCAGAATATCTTCAGGACAAAGTTAACGCTTTATTAAATACACCTATAACACTGGCAGTAATTGGTCTGAAGCTTCAGTTAGGGCTGATTCAGGCTGATGAGAAGAGCAGAATTTTTGATGAAGGGATTGCAGCATATTTGTTAAACCCTCTTGGTGCTACTTATCATTATGATGATATAGCAAGGGATTATCTAAAGATGACCATTCCTTCCATGACCGATCTTTTGGGTAAGAGCTCCTTAAAACAAGCGATGGATGGATTGGAGAAGGAATTTAAGTCCTATAGCTGCTATCAGGGTTATGTTGCTTACAAAGCTTGTGATATGCTGGCTGCAGCCCTGGAACAGGCTGGCATGTATGAATTATTTTTAAATATAGAGATGCCCCTTATTTATACCCTTTATGATATGGAAACCCGTGGAATCCGTCTGAACCGGGAAGCCCTGAAAGAGTATGGGGATAAGTTGTCGGTGGGAATAGAGGATCTGGAAGCAAAAATATACGAACTGGTAGGTGAGAAATTTAATATAAACTCACCGAAACAGCTTGGCGTAATATTATTTGAAAAGCTGCGGCTGCCCTTTGGGAAAAAGACGAAAACCGGCTATTCTACTTCGGCAGATATCTTAGATCGATTAGCAAACGAACATCCGGTGATCAGCATGATTTTAGAGTATCGGCAGATCACGAAGCTGAAATCCACCTATGCGGACGGACTGGCCGCATATATCGGAACGGATGGCAGAATCCACGGCAAATTTCATCAGACCATTGCTGCTACCGGAAGGATAAGCAGCACGGAACCAAATCTGCAGAATATTCCCATCCGCATGGAATTGGGCCGCGAAATCAGAAAAGTATTTATCCCGGAAGAGGATTATATCTTTTTGGACGCGGATTATTCCCAGATTGAGCTTCGTGTATTAGCTCATATGTCCGGCGATCAAAGACTGATCGATGCTTACCGGGAAGCACAGGACATTCACCGGATTACGGCATCACAGGTATTCCACACACCGTTAGATGAGGTTACACCTTTGCAGAGAAGCAATGCAAAAGCCGTTAATTTTGGTATTGTTTATGGAATTAGCTCCTTTGGATTAGGACAGGGCTTAAATATTTCGAGAAAAGAGGCCGAAGATTACATCAGCAGATATTTTGAAACTTATCCCAGGGTAAAACAATATCTGGATGATTTGGTATTAAGTGGTAAGAAGGATGGTTATGTTACTACTTATTTTGGCAGAAGAAGACCGATTCCCGAGCTGTCCTCCTCCAATTTCATGCAGCGCTCCTTTGGAGAGAGGGTTGCGATGAATTCACCCATTCAGGGTACGGCTGCAGATATTATTAAAATTGCCATGATTCATGTCAATGAACGGTTAAAGAAATTAAATCTGCGTTCCAGACTGATTCTGCAGATCCACGATGAATTATTAATAGAAGCTCATAAATCGGAAGTAGACCAGGTAAGTGATATTTTAAAGGCTGAGATGCAGAAAGCTGCCGATATGAGCGTACCGATGGAGGTAGATGTAAAAACCGGCATGAATTGGTATGAAGCAAAATAATCTGGCGTCAGGAGTTACGGAATATGAAAGTAATCGGTATTACAGGGGGCATTGGCAGCGGTAAATCCATGGTGGCTGACATTATGAGAGAAGATTTTCACGCATATCTCATTAATACGGATCAGATTGCCCATAAACTTATGGAAAAGGGTGGGATATCCTATGAGCTTATAGTAGAGTATTTTGGCGGGAATATCTTGAACCCTTCCGGTGAAATAGATCGAAGCGCACTGGGCAGACTGGTATACCAGGCTCCTGAAAAACTCTTGATCTTAAACTCGTTTACGCATCCCTATGTTATGGATTATGTGAAAAAATTAATTGAGGAAAAAAGTAAGGAAAATATAGGACTAATCTGTGTAGAAACAGCACTGCCCATTGAAGCAGGACTTCACACTTTCTGCCATGCCATCTGGTATGTTTTTTCCCCGGATAACCTCCGGAGAGAACGGCTGAAGGAATCGCGGAATTATGATGACGAAAAAATTACTCAAATATTTAAAAACCAGATCAGTGAGGGAGATTACAGAAAAGCCAGTACTCATGTCCTGATCAACGACGGACCGAGAGAAAAAATAGCGGAACAAATCGAAGTTTTGCTAGAGAAAATGCCGGAGTTATAATATAATTGAAACGAAACAGCTATTATTAACGGACGGAATAAATCTGTTTGCATGTTAAAGAAATAGAACCATTTTCCGGTAAAAGTATATCAGACATACCATGTGGGGGATTTTAAATGGAAAACAAAAGATATCCGGAGCACTTAGTTTTTGGATTGGACATCGGAACCAGAAGCATTGTCGGAACAGTTGGCTATAAAGAAAGCGACCATAATTTTATTGTAGTGGCCCAGTGTGTCAGGGAGCATGAGACCCGCGCCATGATGGACGGTCAGATTCATGACATCCTGAAAGTATCCGAAACAATTCTGGAAGTGAAAAAAGAACTGGAACAGCAGATCGGAAGACGGCTTACCGATGTATGTATTGCGGCTGCCGGCAGGGTCTTAAAAACGGTTACGGTTAATGCGGAATACGAATTTCCCAGTGAAACGACTTTAAATGAAGAACACATCCATTCTCTGGAGCTTATCGGGGTAGAAAAAGCCTATGATACTTTAAGGGAACAGGTAAAAGAAGATAAGATAAATTTTTATTGTGTAGGTTATTCGGTTATCCGTTATTTTTTAAACGGCTATAGCATGGTAAAATTAGAAGGACATAAAGCCAACAAGATCGGTACGGAATTACTGGCTACTTTTTTGCCGGATGAAGTTATAGACGGCCTGTATACAGCTGTAGAACGAGCCGGTCTGCAGGTTGCCAATTTAACTTTGGAGCCCATTGCAGCCATTAATGTTGCCATACCGGAAAAGTTCCGGTTACTTAATATAGCCATGATCGATGTGGGTGCCGGAACATCGGATATTTCCATAACCAAAGACGGCAGTATTATTGCTTATGGCATGATTCCCTCTGCAGGAGATGAAATAACGGAAGCTATCGTTCAGAATTATCTGGTGGAGTTTAAAACTGCCGAAGTGATGAAACTGGCCTGTTTAAAAAAGAAGAAGGTTACCTTTAAGGATATTATGGGTACCAGCCATAAAGTTACCACAGAAGAAATAATTGAAGCTGTTTCCGAGGCAGTACATAAAATAACCAAAAGTGTGGCGGAAAAAATTATAGAACTCAACGGCAGCAAATCCGTCAGTGCGGTATTTGTTGTGGGGGGAGGCGGCAAGATACCAGGATTTATTACCAGTCTGGCAGAATACTTAAATCTACCCAAAGACCGGGTTGCTTTAAGAGGGGAAGAAGTTCTTGGTGAGGTTACCTTCCTGCAGGAAAACATTAAGAAAGATCCTTTGCTGGTTACGCCGGTGGGTATATGTCTTAATTTTTATGACCAGGCGAATAATTTTATCTTTGTCAATGTTAACGGTGAACGGGTGAAATTATATGATAACAATAAACTTACCATAGTGGATGCAGCCATACAGATCGGCTTCCCTAATGAAAAACTATTTCCCAGAAGAGGGAAAGCCATTAATTATACCTTAAACGGAAACAAACGGTTAGTCCGGGGGGAACTGGGAGAAGCCGCAGTAGTGAAACTAAATGGTGCCGCAGCTGGTATCAGTCATAGCATTGTACAAAACGATAAGATAGAAATTATTGAATCCACTGTGGGAGAAGCAGCGGTTTTTGAAGTGAGACAGCTTCCGGAATACAATGGAATCATATCTTTTATCTTCAACGGCCAAAGTGTCCTGTGCCCCAAATTCGTAATGGCTAACCAAAAGCTGGTATCCGAATTCTACAGCATACAAGACGGTGACGAAATACAGATCCTTAATTATTATACCCTGGAACAAGTTTTGGAGTTTATGGATATTGAATTTAAAGGAACGATATACGTGAATAATATGCCGGCCCAGATGGATGAAAAAGTTTATGAGAATTTTACAATTCAATGTGAGTTAAAGGACAGCACATCTGAAAATATGGATTTGGCTACAGAGGAAGGTGATATTCACGCATCGAAAGCAGAAGACGGGCTGTCAGCAGAAAATAACCCGGATGAGGCATCTGGAAAAGCTGTCTTAAATGAATCTGCAATAGAAGCCGGGAAAAAGGATCTTTATGTTATTATAAATAAAGAACCGGTCAGACTTTCTAATAAAAGCACTTATATATTCGTTGACATATTTGATTTTTATCCCTTTGACCTTAAAAAAGCCGGAGGATCGGAACTGGTTATAACACTGAACGGCGAAAAAGCGGATTTTACCATGCCTCTTCATGAAAAAGATATAATTGAGCTGTATTGGAAATAGTAATGAATAAGCTATCATTTTGTTCCAAAACATTATTTAGTTGACAAATCCTTAAGAATAGAGGATACTTTTTCATGAATTAAAGAATAAGGACAGAGGCCAAAGGCGGTACTTAACAGTCTTTGATGTCCGGTCAAGAATAAGAATTCTGTACGAAATTATTATACAGGTCAAAGGAGGTACTTATGAATTTATGCAGTATTGCAAGCGGCAGCAGTGGGAATTGTACCTTTGTAGGCAGTACGCAGACGAAACTGCTGGTAGATGCAGGAATCAGCGGCAAGCGGATTGAAAACGGGTTAAACAGCATAGAAGTTTCACCTCAGGATATCCAGGGGGTTTTAATTACCCACGAACACGCCGATCATATCCAGGGCGTAGGAGTGCTGGCCAGAAGGTATAATACCCCGATTTATGGAACTGCGGAGACCATTAATTCCATTCTGAAAATAAATAGTATCGGCCGCATACCGGAAGAACTGCTGCATTATGTCGTACCGGACCAGGCATTCCAGATTAATGATATTACGGTGGAACCCTTTTCAACCTCCCATGATGCCTCCAACCCGGTGTGCTATGCATTTCAGGCCGACGGGCATAAAATCGGTATGGCAACAGACCTTGGCAAATATGATGACTATATCATAGAAAAACTTGCGGGTGCTGAGATTTTGTTACTGGAAGCAAATCATGATGTAAATATGCTGATGGTAGGCGGGTATCCATATTACTTAAAGCAGCGGATTTTAGGAGACCGGGGGCATTTGTCCAATGAGAACTCTGCCCGGTTAATCTGTAAGCTTTTTCATGAAAAATTAAAACATATAACCCTTGCACATTTAAGCCAGGAGAATAATTATGAAGAACTGGCATATGAGACGGTCAGGATAGAATTAAACAGCTTAGTGGATGACCGCAGTTCAGAAGCCATACTTAGTGTTGCCAGAAGGGATACGGCATCGGATATGCTGTCAGTCGTATAAGATATCAGCATTTAGTATAATAGATTAATGGAGGACATCAGGATGAAAAAAACAATTATTACCGTTGTCGGCAAAGACAGCGTTGGAATTATAGCAAAGGTTTGTACGTATCTGGCAAATAACCAGGTAAATATTTTAGACATCTCCCAGACAATTGTACAGGGATATTTTAATATGATGATGATAGTTGATGCCAATGAAGCGCCTAAGAATTTTGAAGATCTTGCAACGGAATTAGAACAGATCGGGGAAGAAATCGGAGTTATAATCAAAGCCCAGCATGAAGATATCTTTAATAAAATGCACCGTCTGTAAAGGGGCGAGCTAAAAGGAAACAGACGAAAAGAAAGGGATGCGCCCAGGCGCATAGGTTGGAGTTAACATGATAAATATTGAAGAAGTTATAGAAACCAATAAGATGATCGAACAGGAAAATCTGGATGTAAGAACCATTACCTTAGGAATAAGCCTGTTGGATTGTGCGGATAATAACCTGGAAGAAGTCAATCGAAAAATATATGAAAAGATTACTGCCGTTGCAAAGGATCTGGTTGTGACCGGTAAGGCAATTGAACGGGAGTACGGCATACCGATTGTAAACAAACGGATATCGGTAACTCCCATTTCCTTAGTTGGTGCGGCAGCCTGCAAGTGCCCGGAGGATTATGTAACCATTGCGCAGACCTTAGACCGTGCGGCACATACCGTAGGTGTTAATTTTATCGGCGGGTATTCAGCTCTGGTTTCCAAGGGTATGACTACCAGTGACCAGAACCTGATTAAATCTATTCCAAAAGCCCTTGCTGTTACGGAAAGGGTGTGCAGTTCCGTTAACGTAGGTTCCACCAAGACCGGAATTGACATGGATGCAGTTAAGCTCCTTGGTGAAATTGTACTGGAAACCGCTGAACAAACTAAGGAAAGAGATTCCTTAGGCTGTGCCAAATTAGTGGTATTTTGTAATGCTCCGGATGATAATCCTTTCATGGCCGGTGCCTTCCACGGGATTACGGAAGGGGATGCCATCATAAATGTCGGTGTCAGCGGACCCGGGGTTGTAAAGAAGGCTCTTGAAAGTGTAAGAGGTGCCGATTTTGGAACACTTTGCGAAACCATTAAAACTACCGCTTTTAAGATTACCAGAGTAGGACAGCTGGTTGCCCAGGAAGCTTCAAAGAGATTAAATATACCCTTCGGAATAATTGATTTATCCTTAGCACCTACCCCGGCAGTGGGAGACAGTGTTGCGGAGATTTTCCAGGAGATGGGCCTTGAACATGCAGGTGCACCAGGTACTACGGCTGCACTGGCCCTGTTAAATGACCAGGTGAAAAAAGGAGGAGTAATGGCTTCCTCTTATGTTGGCGGACTAAGCGGTGCATTTATACCGGTCAGCGAAGATCAGGGGATGATCAATGCGGTTCAGGCAGGAGCCTTAACTCTTGAGAAGCTGGAAGCCATGACCTGTGTCTGCTCCGTTGGTCTGGATATGATCGCCATTCCGGGAGATACAAAAGCTTCTACCATATCAGGTATTATAGCAGATGAAATGGCAATCGGTATGGTAAACCAGAAGACAACAGCTGTACGTATCATACCGGTTATCGGTAAAAAAGTCGGAGACATGGTAGAATTCGGAGGGCTGCTCGGCTATGCTCCGGTAATGCCGGTCAATCCTTTTAACTGTGAGGGCTTTATCAACCGGGGCGGAAGAATTCCAGCTCCAATCCATAGTTTTAAAAATTAATAAGGTTAAAATATAGAATAGCGAAAGGCTTGGTAAAAAAATGAATCAAGAATTATTGAAGAAGGATTATAAGAAAGTATTGCATTTTTTCAGTGAAATCTCAGCAGTTCCAAGAGGCTCCAAAAATAATACTGCCATTAGTAATTATCTGGTTGATTTTGCCAAAAGCAGGAGTCTTTATTATGTCCAGGATGAGTTTGAAAATGTAGTCATAATCAAAGAAGCTGCACCGGGTTATGAGAATTCTCCAGCAATTATAATTCAAGGTCATATGGATATGGTTTGTGAAAAGACCAATGACTGTACCCATGATTTTCTGATGGAAGGCATTGAATTATATTTAGAAGGAGATTATATCCATGCAGACCGTACTACTCTTGGTGCAGATAACGGTATTGCTCTTGCCTATGCCCTTGCTTTGTTAGACGATGCGACATTAAAACACCCGAGAATTGAAGTAATTTGTACCACCGACGAAGAAATTGGTATGGAAGGAGCCATCGGTGTTGATGTCTCCATATTAAAAGGAAAGTATCTGATCAATGCCGATTCGGAAGAAGAAGGAGTTTTATGGACCAGTTCGGCCGGTGGTCTGACCAGCACCTGTGAGCTTCCCATAAAGCGGGTAAAAGGTCAGGGACTTAAAATAAATCTTTCCATCAGCGAGTTACAGGGAGGACATTCCGGTGCGGAAATTCATAAGAACAGAACCAATGCCACTAAATTGATGGGCAGACTTTTGTTTGAATTAAGGGAATACGTTAACTTTGGACTAATCGATATGATGGGCGGTTTAAAGGATAATGCCATTCCAAGGGACTCCAATGCCAATCTTTTTATAGAAGCAGAAGATGTGGAGGGACTTAATAAAGGATTTGAGGAATTATCGAAAAGATATAAGAATGAACTTATAACCAGCGAACCTTATCTGGGAATTCATATGACGGATTTAGGTGAAGGAGAATATTCTTATCTCCATCCCATTTCTTTTGAAAAGGTATTATTTATGCTTTTAAATACACCGAACGGAGTGCAGGCTATGAGTTCGGATATTCCCGGTCTGGTGGAAAGCTCTTTGAATTTGGGAATTTTCCGTATTGAAGAAGAAAAAGCAACCTTATGCTTTTCTGTCCGCAGTTCTGTTAACAGCTTTAAACAGTTTATTACCGGTAAATTAAGATATATGTCCGAGTTTCTGGGAGGAGAATTCTATGTCAGGGCACAGTATCCTGCCTGGGAATATAAAAAGGAATCTCCTTTACGTGAGCATTTAATAAAAATATTCAGGCAGGAGTATGGACATGAACCCAAACTGGAAGCCATCCATGCCGGCTTGGAATGCAGTTTCTTCGCTGAAAAAATCCCCGGTGTTGATATTGTATCCTTAGGACCGGAAATGCATGATATTCATACACCCAAGGAGCGCTTAAGCTTACCTTCAGCGATCCGAGTATACAAATACCTGGAAAAGGTAATCGAAGGATTGAAATAACATGAGCAGAAAGAAAATGTACCGGTTACTGGCATTTATTATAGCCACCTTTGCATTATTAGGTGTTGTAGTAACGCTTGAATTAAACCGGTATAGCCCCTGGAAGGGACAATCAAATAACGGCGGACAAAATACCGGTGATATCATTGATACGGCCGGTGATAATCAGAGCGGGGAAGATTCAGATGGCGCCTCAACCCATGAGGATACTTCTGATTCACAAACCGGCTCTGAGACAGCAGACACGGAGGATACCAAACCCTGGGAAGATATAGTGCTGTTGTTTTCCGGTGATATTAATATGACGGAGGTCATCCAGAGTAACTACAAACAGAATGGAATTGACGGCATTTTAGCTAATAAATTCAGAGAGGAATTTATCAATGCGGATATCGCTATGGTAAATCAGGAATTTGCCTTTACCACCGGAGGTACCAAAGCCAGGGATAAGCAGTATACTTTTCGTGTAAGCCCGGACTACGTACAGATTTTTAAAGATATGCAGATTGATGTGGTAACTCTCGCCAACAATCATACCATGGACTTTGGTACGGTTGGCTTAACGGATACCTTTGATACGTTAAATTCCGCCGGAATTCCGTATGTTGGTGCCGGCAATAATATAACGGAAGCCAGAGATATAAAGTATTTTGAGGTGAAGGATAAGAAAATTGCCTGCCTTGGCGCTTCCCGTGTAATACCCGAAACTGACTGGAATGCATACAACAATAAACCAGGTATGTTAACCACCTATGATCCTGCCATGTTAGTCGAAGATATTAAAACTGCAAAAAGTCAAAGCGATTTTGTGGTGGTATATGTTCATTGGGGAATAGAAAAGCAAAATTCCCCAAAGGAGTACCAGCGTGGTCTGGCTAAACAGTACATAGATGCCGGGGCAGATCTGGTCGTTGGCAGCCATCCTCATGTATTGCAGGGGATTGAGTATTACAACGGAAAACCCATAATTTATAGTCTTGGAAACTTTATGTTCTACAGCAATATTATCCAGACTGCTTTACTTAAGGTTTCAGTCAATGAACAGAATGAAGCTAAGCTGCAGCTGATTCCCGGGAAGGCTGAAAACGCTTTTACACACCCGTTGGAGAATACAGAGGATTTACAGAAGTTTTATCAGTATATGACGGAAATTTCATTTGGAGTCGGATTTGACAGTGATGGGAATGTGGTTTTGCAATAAATCAGGATAATTGGGTTGGAGAAATTTAACAATGCAGATATGATATCTATATCGATTAGAATCAAATCCGTTCTGCGAATAAACTATCAATTCCTCCGCAGAACGGATTTTTATATACAGCCGGCAGAATCTGCAGTTAGGCAGCCGGTATGCAAATCTTTAAAAGCTTTTGGGGAGGTCTTTATTGAATCTTATATTGATGACGTATAATTAATTTTGAAATCATTTAATAAAAAAATGGACATGTTCTTATCCATATTTTTATAAATAGATTATCTCGTATGTGTCTTTTATATTAATAGCCTTATACGTGCAATTCGGTAGTTCAGTAAGATGCATAAATATGAAAGGTTTACAAATTTTTAAAAAGAATTTTACATTCCGCAGGAACCGTGCTATAATATATTTCATGCCAGTATTTGGAAGACATGCTGTACAATAAGAATATGCAGGAGTCAGGAAATGAAAAAGCAGGAATTCAATCACACAGATAAATTTAATGATTCTACATCCGATGAAAGTGATACCAGTAAACTGTCTGACGAGTCCTATGATTTTATTAGCTGGGTTGATGAGTATGTAAAAGATGAACCCGTTGAATAAGAAATCGTTATTAACACCGAAGATGAATTATTTGAAAGCCTGAATGAACAGTTAAGCAGGCAGGTGCAGAATGAACTGAAACTGCAGAAGGAAGAGGAAACGGGCAGAGGTAAAAAGAAACTTCCAAGGGGATTAAAAATAGCATTTATCAGTGTGGGAACGGTAATATGTCTCTGTGTACTATTGTTGTTAACACCCTTTGGCAGAAATTTTCTATGGCAGTCGGCCACCGATTATGCATATGGCAAAATGAATTATGACGAAGGTCTTGATGCGGCAACCCAGGATATAGAAGATGATGTGGTGGAGGATTTGACAAAATTACCGCCCAAGGTAACCGATGCCCCGGTTCAGTGGGATACAGCCCAGACTGAGGATGGTGCCAGAATAGAGGATGGAATCACCAATATTCTGCTTCTGGGAGAGGAAGCAATTGATTCCGGCAGCGGACGCGGACGTACGGATATTATGATGATTGCCACCATGAATACAAAAGAGAAAACCTATAAACTGACTTCTCTTATGAGGGACATGTTAGTTCAGATACCCGATAATAAAGATAACAAGCTGAATGCGGCTTATGAAATAGGCGGCATACCACTTTTATACAAAACCATTGAATTGAATTTTGACCTGAAATTAGACGGATATGTGTTAGTTGGCTTTGATGATTTTGAAAGCATTATAGATAAACTTGGTGGTGTTAATATTACTTTAACTTCGGAAGAAGCAAGGTACTTAAATAGCACCAATTATATCTCCAAACCGGAATACCGGAATGTGTCCGCGGGAGCTCAGGTATTAAAAGGCAATCAGGCCCTGGGGTATTGCAGGGTTCGCTATGTGGCAACCGGCGATAAAGAACTGAATGACTTTGGCAGAACCTCAAGACAGAGAATTGTATTGAATGCTATTTTCGACAAGTATAAATCCAAAAGCCTGCCGGAACTGGCTCTGCTGTTAAATGACATTCTTCCCTTAATTACTACGGATATTAAGAAGGAGTATTTTGAAACATATCTTCGGACAGCCATGTCCATGGGGTTATCTGATATACAGAATCTGCGGATACCGGCAGATCATACCTTTGATGAAGGCTATGTACGAAAAATGTCCGTGCTGATTCCGGATCTTCCGGAAAATGTCAGTGTTCTCCATGAATTTATATTTGGACCAGCGAAGGAGACAACGTATAGTACGGATAATTTAAAGTAAATGAAATTTTAACTTCAAAAGCGACGAATAAAAGATAATATTAAAAGGTTGAACTGAATATAAGCCGGAAACAGGTCTGACGTTTAAGTATAATTTACGGCAGGCCTTTTTTCTGCCCTGAATGATAAAATTTGATAGATTTTCTTCATTACGGCATATCTTTATGCTCCAAACATATAATACTAAGGACGTGCTGAATATTATGATTGGAGAAGCTTATGTTTTATCGGAAAAGCAACCATTTTAATAAAGAGAGATTACATAAACAAAGATATGCAGGAAGGATGAATTCCAGGAGGAATACAAAAAATACTAATTTCCGGCCTGGCCATACTGTATTTCACTCAGAGAAAAAACTGTTCCAACTGTATCTTTTTTTATTACTTATAACGTTAATTCTTGTCGGAACAACTCTAAACCGTCTTGAACTGGGTATTACTGTGCAGGAGCTAAGAAAGGATGGAATTGATTATGATTCTTTCCGTGAATTAATCGTACCGGTGCAGAAATTGCAGGTAGTAGAGAAAGCGTTTAATCAAAGTTCAAAACAAAGAAATAAAAAAAACAATTCCGGCAGCCCAGCTCACGGTCCGGCTGATTATATTACAATTTCCATGCTGTTAAGCAAATATGATTTAAGTTCCGGCAGAACCCCGGGGAAAAGCAATATGAACTATTTAATTAGAGAACTAAAAAATAATAAAAGCTTTATGGAATTAAAATCATATTATCAAGCGATACTGGGAGAGCTTAAGTGCTTCCCCGTTGTACCGGATGCTGGAGGCCGGTTTAATATAAACTTTACGGACACCTGGAATCAACACCGCAGTTATGGAGGTAACAGAAGACATGAAGGGACAGACTTAATGTCCGGTGAAAATATCAGGGGTGAATATCCTGTTATCAGCATGACGGATGGCACCGTAGAAAAGATGGGGTGGCTGGAACAGGGTGGTTACAGAATCGGAATCCGTGGTACATACGGAGCCTATTTCTATTATGCCCACTTAGAATCCTATGCTAAGGAACTAAAAGTAGGTGATACTGTTAAAGCAGGACAGCTCCTGGGTTATATGGGCGACAGCGGATACGGTCCGGAAGGTACGGTGGGCAAATTTGATGTCCATTTGCATGTAGGTATCTATGTAGAGACCGGCTTTGGGGAATTAAGCGTTAATCCGTACTGGATACTGCGGTATCTGGAAACACTGGATACGTCAAAGACATCAAGTTCCAATCTGAGCCGTACAAAAGCACCTTCAGAAGAGCCGTTATAAATAAGGAAGAATATGCAAGCTTATAAAATAATTACCACAATTAGTGTGGTTTATGGTATAATATCGTAAGATATTATACCGCGCCGAACAAAGTGAGTGCGCAATAACGCCACAAAGTGGCGCATACCATGTGAGCTTGCGTACATGGTAATATCGTAAGATATTATACCGCGCCGAACAAAGTGAGTGCGATAGGAAGACAGAACCGGGCCGAGGACAGGATTCGGAACGCTATGGGAGTATGCGGAAAAATAAGCAATGCATTCACAATTTAAAGGCAGTATCAGACTGCCGGCGGGATAAGCCGGATAGACCGGATTGAAATAATTATTTGGGGGACAAGGAGTGAGGAGAAATGGAAATACAATTATGGAGGGAGATACTGGATCCCTATTTCCTGGCAGTAGATGAATTGGTGGTTAAATTTAATCATATTATAGAAGAATATAGGAAAACCGGTGATTATTCACCCATTGAACAGGTTGACGGCAGGGTAAAAACAATTTCCAGTATACTGGAAAAGGCACAGAAAAAGCAGATTGATCTGGATGATATTGAAGAAAAAGTTGAAGATATTGCAGGAATCCGTATTATCTGCCAGTTCGTAGAGGATATCCAGAAGGTTGTGGAAATCATTAAGAAAAGAACGGATATGCGTATTAAGAGTGAAAAAGATTATATCACCAACATGAAGCCAAGCGGGTACAGGAGTTATCATATAATAATATTTTATACGGTGCAGACTCTAAAAGGCACCAAGGAACTACAGGCGGAAATACAGATTCGTACATTAGCCATGAATTTCTGGTCTACCATTGAACATTCCCTGCAGTATAAGTACAAGCAGAATATGCCGGAACACATCCGTGCCAGACTTACCAAAGCTGCGGATGCTATTATTATACTGGACCAGGAGATGTCATTGGTTCGGGATGAAATTATGGATGCTCAGAATTCTTTCAAGATAAAAGCCAATATGGTGGCCGATATTCTGACCAACATCCAGAACCTGTATAAGGTGGCCAATAAACGGGAAGTTGTTAAGATACAGGATGAATTCTTCCAGATCTATGAATCCGGAGATTTAGAGCAGCTGGAACGATTCCAAAAAGAATTAGATATTATATCGGAGGGATACAGGGCACAGAGCCTCCGTTAGGGAAAGAAAAGTTTAAGGAGAAATCAATGACATTACCAAAGCTATTTGAAGACCGGATGAGAGAATTATTAGGGGAAGAATTTGAGGAGTATGCAGCGTGTTTTGATAAAAAACATTACAGCGGATTAAGGGTGAACACCTTAAAAATTTCGCCGGAAGAATTTGAAAAAATCAGTCCTTTTGATATAAAACGAATACCCTGGATTGAAAACGGATATTTTTATGACGAAAAAGATCAGCCGGCAAAACATCCTTATTACTATGCCGGTTTATATTATATACAGGAACCCAGCGCCATGACTCCGGCCAGCCTTTTGCCGGTTACACCGGGAGATAAGGTACTGGACTTATGTGCGGCTCCCGGCGGGAAAAGCACGGAGCTGGCCGCAAGGCTAAAAGGAGAAGGTGTACTGGTTGCCAATGATATCAGTAACTCCAGGGCAAAGGCTCTGCTTAAGAATATCGAGTTATTCGGAGTAAAAAACGCAATCGTTGTAAGTGAAGCCCCGTCTAAACTGGTAAACTATTTTGAAGGCTATTTTGATAAAATTCTGGTAGATGCGCCTTGCTCCGGCGAAGGTATGTTCCGGAAAAGTCCTTCTATTATAAAAAACTGGGAACAGTATGGAGTGGATTATTATAATAAACTCCAGAAAGAAATAATTTTAAGTGCTGCCAGAATGCTAAAACCCGGCGGTAAAATGCTCTATTCCACCTGTACTTTCTCACCGGAAGAAAATGAAGGAACCATAAACTATCTAATGAAGCAGTTTCCGGAATTTCATGTCATAAACCCATTAATTGAAAAAACAGGCGTATCCTATGAAGGATTTGCCAACGGAAGACCGGATTGGATCAATGGTCCGGAAGAATTAAAAAACTGCATCCGTTTGTGGCCCCATCGTATCCAGGGTGAAGGCCACTTTATCACTCTTCTTGAAAAGAGTCGGGAGGGTGAAAGAGCGGATATTCTTCAGGAACGGAGAGATAACGTTAATCTTTCGGAGGAAGCTGTTGAGTTTTTAAGAGGTATCGGCCTGGCCGACGGATTGAATAATATTAATATAAGAGAGGACAGGCTTTATTTGCTGCCAAACGAGATTCCGGGATTAAAAGGCCTTCGTATAATGAGACACGGACTTTATCTGGGGGAAATGAAGAAGAACCGCTTTGAACCAAGCCAGTCATTAGCATGTGCGTTAAAAATGGGTGATTATAATAAGATAATTAATTTAACAAAAAATAATCCGGATACCGTCAAATATCTAAAATGTGAAACCATTCAGGTAGAGGGAGCACAGGACGGGTGGAATCTGGTTTGTGTAGACGGTTATCCCCTAGGCTGGGGCAAACTCTCCGGTGGTGTACTGAAAAATAAGTATCTTCCGGGATGGCGATGGATGTAAGGGCAAAAAGAAGTGCAAAAAAGATCTTTTAGCATTTGGTCTTAAGACAATTATGAAAAGGAAAGGTTGCCACAATGTGATTCTTCACATTTTATTTTGTGGCAGTATCCCGGGACGGCCTGGGGTAAGGTATATAATATGAACACATCGGTTCGACTGGACAAATATCTGGCTGATATGGGCATTGGTACCAGGAGTGAAGTAAAAGAATATGTCAGAAAAGGCAGAGTAAAGGTGGATGGTAACATCGTTAAACAGTCTGATTTTAAACTGGACGCTTTGAATTCGGAGGTCTGTTTTGATAATGTAAGACTGGAATACGAGACCTTTGATTATTTTATGCTAAATAAACCGGCAGGAGTTGTTTCTGCCACCACCGACAACCACTGTACGACTGTTGTAGAACTAATAGAAAGCAGTAAAAAGAAAAATTTGTTCCCGGTAGGCAGACTGGATAAAGATACGGAAGGGCTGCTGCTGATTACTGATGACGGGGAACTGGCACACCGGTTGTTGTCACCTAAAAAGCATGTACCCAAAACCTACTATGCGCGGATAAAGGGCAGAGTTACAGGAGAAGACATTGCTATATTTAGTAATGGCATCAAGTTGGAAGAAGCGTTTACAACACTTCCGGCCAGGTTAGATGTCTTAAAAACCGGCGAAGTATCGGAAATTGAAGTCACAATCTATGAAGGCAAATTCCATCAGATTAAGAGAATGTTTGAAGCAGTAGGAAAAGAAGTACTGTATCTGAAAAGGCTGAGTATGGGAGAGTTAAAGCTGGATGAAACATTGGAACCGGGAAAATATCGAAAATTAACCCCGGCAGAATTAAATGATTTAAAAGGAATAGATAAGGTTGAAAGTAAAAATAAAAGATAGAAAGGATGCCACAGATGAATTCTTTCACATTTTATTCTGTGGCAGTATCCCAGGACAGCCTGGGATATGCAATGGGTGTAAAAATGAATAAAATGCTAAAAGACGTTAAGGCGGTTATCTTTGATCTGGACGGAACCCTGGTGGATTCCATGTGGATGTGGAGAGACATTGATATTGAGTATCTTGGAAAGTATGGAATAGAGTTTCCGGAGGATCTGCAAAGTGGAATTGAAGGCATGAGTTTTTCAGAAACGGCGGTATATTTTAAAAACCGTTTTCAGTTAAGTCAGTCCCTGGAGGACATAAAAGAGGAGTGGAACCAAATGGCCTGGGATAAATACCTGAATGCGGTTCCGTTCAAGCAGGGAGCTGTTGAGTTGCTTGAGGTTTTAAAGGAAAGAGGGATAAAAGCAGGAATTGCCACCAGTAATTCCAGGGAATTGGTAACTCTTGTCATACAAAAACATAATGCGGAAGATTATTTCCAATCAATCCGTACCTCCTGTGAAGTAGAAAAAGGAAAACCTTCTCCGGATATCTATCATCTGGTTGCGGATGACTTAGGTGTAACCAGTGAGGAATGCCTCGTTTTTGAAGATGTTATACAGGGTATCATGGCAGGTAAAAATGCCGGGATGAAGGTATGTGCCGTATATGATACCTATTCAGCGGAAGATACGGATAAGAAAAAAGAGCTGGCAGATTATTATATCGAATCTTTTCGGGAAATATTGTGAGAAGAATCCTGCTGGGAAGTTTTTTTCGTCCGTTTTTAATTGCTTTCCGCTTTAATTAAGGCATATGCGGTAAGAATGCAAAACGACATGGTAAAAATAGTTCCAACCGATTCAAGACAGGAGAAGGCATGAAGATTATAACAGTTGACAAGAATGAAGCAGGGCAGCGTTTAGATAAGCTACTGATAAAATACCTTAATAAAGCGCCGAAAAGTTTCATTTATAAAATGCTCCGTAAGAAGAACATAACTTTAAATGGAAAGAAAGCGGAAGGTTCGGAAAAAACACAGTTAGATGATGAAATTAAGCTGTTTTTATCCGAGGAAACCATTCAAAATTTCAGTGAGTCATATCAGACAACGCCGATAAAATATGATTTATCTGTGGTATATGAAGATGCTGATATTTTAGTGGTGAATAAGCCGGCCGGGTTATTGTCTCAAAAGGCTGTAAGGGAGGACATATCCCTGGTAGAACATATCTTGTCCTATCTACTTGACACGAAACAGATCACCGAAGAAGAGTTAAATACATTTAAACCCGGAATCTCCAACCGCTTAGACCGTAATACCAGCGGATTGGTAGCAGCCGGTAAAACCCTTGCCGGTCTGCAGACCCTGTCGGAATTATTCCGGGACAGAACTCTGGATAAGTATTATTTATGTATTGTAAAGGGAAACATTGGGGAAGCACAGAAAATTAACGGTTATCTGCTTAAAGATGAAAAAACCAATAAAGTATCCATAACCGGGAATTTCCTGGAAGGAAGCGAACCGATACGTACGGAATATGAACCGGTAAAAGGAAATTCACGTTATACTTTACTCCGGGTGAAGCTAATTACCGGTAAAACCCATCAGATACGTGCTCATTTAAGCAGCATCGGCCATCCGGTTATCGGCGACGGCAAGTATGGGAGTAAAGAAGTTAATCTTGAATTAAGAAAAGCCTTCCGGCTTGAACATCAGCTGCTCCATTCTTATCAGATGGTGTTTCCAGAAATGACAGGAAAATTCGAATATCTTTCAGGCAAGATTATAACAGCACCGCTTCCGGATTATTTTATACGGATACAGAATGAATTATTTCATTAGTCTTACTTAATATTCACATGGGAAGCAGATAATTATGAAATGATATACTTTACGAATATGCCCTACAATCGGTAAAACAAAGGTATTTCATAATTATATAACAAGGAAGCCAGGAAAGGAGGGGGGATATGCCTTCATGGAATTCCAGAGGCCTTAGAGGTTCCTCATTAGAAGAGTTTATTAATTTAACTAATACAAAGTACAGGGAAAAAAAACTGGCTCTGATTCAGAAAATACCTACACCAATCACTCCCACCAGTATAGATAAAGAAAAGAGACATATTACTTTAGCTTATTTTGAAGAAAAAAGTACGGTCGATTATATCGGCGTCGTTCAAGGTGTACCTGTCTGTTTTGATGCAAAAGAATGTGCGGTAGATACCTTTGCCCTGCAGAATGTACATGAACATCAGGTTAACTTTATGAAAGACTTTGAAGAACAGGGAGGGATTGCTTTCCTGTTGATTTATTATTCAAAGAGAAATCTATATTATTATCTGTCATTTAAACAGCTGAATGAATTCTGGGAAAGAGCAAAAAACGGCGGAAGGAAAAGCTTTCGCTTTGATGAACTGGATCTGGAGAATGAAATACCCTGCAGGAATAGTATGTTTATTCATTATATTGAAAACATTGCAAAGGATATGGCCGAACGGGAAGAGGAAAATGGTACTGCCGCCAATAACGGTTGACAGACCGGATGGATTGTAATATAATGATTTAACATTATCGTGGTAGCGAATTATCACGTTACTATAATAAAGCATAAATGACTGTATGCTTATTACCAGTTCCAGGATGAGATATAATGAAATGTTAATAGTTATTAAAATGTATAATAAGTGATAAAGAAGTGATATTTAGCTATTAAGATGTGTAATAAATGATAAAGAAGTGATATTCAGTTATGAAGATGTGCAAGTTATTAATAAGTGATATACAGTTATGAATATGTGTAATAGGTTATAAAGACGAGATAATTAGTTATAAAGATTAGTAATACTATAAAGATAAACTGTACCCTAGATAGTAGACACGATAGTATAGAGCGAACCCCATTTAAGGACAGTGTTGTATAGCTCAACAAATGGCTGAAAATCAACGTAAATCTCAGAGTGAAGATTTGGGAAAGAGAATGAACCTAAGTTTCGGACAGATTTTTAGATTTGAAAGTAGAACATGTGATATACTCTGAGTAGAGCTCAGGAGGAAATGGACATGAACCGAAACAAGTTCACAAAGAGAGAAATTCAGCTAATCAAAAATAATCCGTACACCTATAAGGTAACAGAGGCTCAAATCTGCTACACGAAAGAATTCAAAGAAGAATTCTGGCGCAGGTACCAAACAGGTGAGACGCCAAGAGCAATCGTTGAAGCACTGGGATATGATCCAGATATGATAGGCCAATCACGTATAAATGGTCTTCAGATAAATATTTCCAAACAGGCTAAGCGAGAGGGAGGCTTTACACAAGGAAAGGGACCTGGTCGTAAAAGAAAGCTTCAGAGAGAACTTTATGATGTGGAGCAAAAACCAACCGAGGAAACAATCGTTAAGATGCAGCATGAACTCTTGTATCTACGCCAGGAAGTTGAGTTTCTAAAAAAAATTACTTCAATCAAAGATACAAAGAAGTAAGGGCTGCGCTTATGGGAAAATCAGCGCCAGTGTTTGAGATTATTTACCAGACAGTGCAAGAAAACAACAACGAATTAAGTGTTGAAATGCTCTGCGAAATGTCAGGTGTATCGAGATCCGGTTATTACGCCTGGGTGTCAGCTATTCCAGACAGAATGCGTCGGGAAGAGGAAGACAGAACAGATTTTAAATTAATCCTAATCGCTTTTAATAAGCGTGGATATACAAAAGGAGCAAGGGGCATATATATGTGTCTTCTTCACATGGAACCGCCAGTTGTAATGAATTTAAAGAAAATCCGAAGGCTGATGAAGAAGTATAATCTTCAATGTCCGGTAAGACAGGCGAACCCATACAGGCAGATGCAGAAAGCATTGAAAACAAGTAATTACGCAGACAATCTGTTACAGCGAGAATTCGAGTGCTATGGTCCAAGAATGATACTTTTAACAGATATCACATATATCCCTTACAACAGCAAGTTTGCGTACTTGTCAGTAATACTTGATGCATTTACAAAACAGATTTTATCGTATGTTTTAAGTGAATCGCTTGAGATTGATTTCGTAAGGGAATCTGTAGAAATATTGGTTAAGGATCATGGAATGGATTTACAAAAAGAAACCATCATTCACAGTGATCAAGGCAGTCATTATACGAGTATTACATTTATCAGAATCCTGAAGGATAATGACATAAGACAGTCAATGTCACGAAGGGGAAATTGCTGGGATAACGCTCCTCAGGAAAGCTTCTTTGGGCATATGAAAGACCACTTGATGGAAAGAATTGATAAGGCAATAAAATTTTATCAGGTAAAAGAAGCTGTTGATGATTACATGGATTATTACAACAATGAGCGTTACGTATGGGATCTGGCATATTTGTCACCAAATGAGTATTATCAGTTTTGCGTAACAGGAAAGTATCCGTTAGATATCCCAAAATCACCGAAGCCTCCAATGATAGAAAAGAAATCGGAGGAATTAGGACAAAAGAAAGATTCTGATGCAGTGGAAACTGTTGAGAATAAATGTAGTTAATTTTATAGAAAGAGAATATCACAAGCCGATACACTTTTGAATAGCAACTCTATTCTATTGTGTCCTTGACTTGGGGTACAGTTTAAGACAAGATAATTAGTTATAAAGATTAGTAATACTATAAAGGCGAGATAATTAGTTATAAAGATGAGTAATAACTATGAAGACGAGATAAAGCTATAAAGAACTGTAATAAGCTGTGAAAGCCTTATTATTATTTATGTAAAGTGATAAGTTATAATAGTGCGATAATAAGTAAGTAAAAAAGCAATAATAGGTTATGAAAATGTATTAATTGAGTTAACAGGCTTAGTCTTAGTTTCATGAATAGCAAGGCAGGTGCAGAAGTGAGGAAGAATATGATTGAAAAATTATTACATACGCCGGAAGGTGTAAGAGATATCTACAATACGGAATGTGAAAGAAAAATTGAATTACAGAACCGTCTGCACCATGTAATGGAACTCCATGGGTTTAAGGACATACAGACACCTACTTTTGAATTTTTTGATATTTTCAGTAAAGAGCGGGGAACCGTTGCCGCTAAGGATATGTATAAGTTCTTTGACCGGGATGGCAATACTCTGGTCCTAAGACCCGATATTACCCCATCAATTGCAAGATGTGCCGCAAAATACTATAAAGAGGAGACTTTTCCGGTGAGACTGTGTTATATGGGCAGTACCTTTATCAATAACAGCAGTTATCAGGGAAAATTAAAGGAATCCACCCAGCTTGGAGCGGAATTAATAAATGATGCTTCTGCGGATGCGGATGCCGAAATGCTGGCGCTTACTATTGAATGCCTGCTAAAAGCCGGCTTAAAGGAATTTCAGGTTGAGATAGGAGAAGCGGATTTCTTCCGGGGGTTGGTAGAAGAAGCTGGTTTTGATGAAGATGAAGAGAATCAGCTGCGTATTCTCATTGAGGAAAAAAATATGTTTGGGGTGGAAGAGATCATCTCAAATAAAGAAATCAGCAGTGATTTAAAAACCGTATTTCTGACCTTGCCGGAGCTATTTGGCACCGCGGATAAACTGGTGGATGCCAAAAGCTTAACAAAAAATCCAAGAGCGTTAAAAGCCATCGAGCGGCTGGAAGAGTTATATACCATTTTAACTGCTTATGGGCTGGAAAAATACATTACCTTTGATCTTGGTATGTTAAGTAAATATAATTATTATACCGGTATTATTTTCCGGGCATATACTTACGGAACCGGGGATACCGTTGCCAACGGCGGCCGTTATGATAATCTGGTAGGGCAGTTTGGCAAAGAAGCACCGGCTATCGGTCTGGCGGTTATGGTTGACCAGCTAATGCTTGCTTTAACCAGACAAAAGATAGATATAAAACAGGGCACGGAAAACACCTTAATTTTATATAAAAAAAATCTGCTGGAGAATGCAATTTTACTTGCGAATCATTTTCGGAATCAGGATATGAATATGGAGTTATTATGCATTAACGAGAATTTGCCACTGGAAGATTACATTTCCTATTCCAGAAGGAATGGAAACGGCGGTATCCTGTATTTTGAGACGGCTTCCTTAATCCAGGTGATTAATGCAGAGAGCGGGGAGATACAAAAGGCAGGGATTCAGGATTTCCTCATGAATAAGTGACAGGAGGGGAGTTATTATGAGATATTTAACATTTGCCCTGGCAAAAGGCAGACTGGCGAAAAAGACACTGGAAATATTGGAACAAATCGGGTTTTCCTGTGAAGAAATGAAAGACCCCAATTCCAGAAAGCTGATTTTTGTTAATGAAGAACAGAAAATAAAAATATTCCTGGCAAAAGCCAATGATGTTCCTACTTATGTGGAATACGGTGCCGCCGACATCGGTGTTGTCGGACGGGATACCATCCTGGAGGAAGGGCGGAAGCTGTATGAAGTAATCGATTTAGGCCTGGGCAGATGCCGTATGTGTGTGGCCGGTCCAAAAGAAGCAAAGGAATTATTGCAGCACGGAGAATTAATCCGGGTAGCAACAAAATACCCCAACATAGCCAAGGATTATTTTTATAATAAAAAGCACCAAACCGTAGAAATCATAAAATTAAACGGCTCCATAGAACTGGCTCCCATCGTAGGCCTGGCCGAAGTAATTGTGGATATCGTGGAAACCGGCTCCACCTTAAAGGAGAACGGCCTTGAGGTGCTTGAAGAAATATGCCCTTTATCTGCGAGAATGGTTGTAAATCAGGTAAGCATGAAGATGGAGCATGAACGTATAACCGGATTAATCAATGCATTAAGAGAAGTACAAACGAATAATAAGGAGGTGTAAGTATATGAAGATAGTGAAACTGGATGCGGATTCAAGGAAGAACATACTGGAGAATTTATTAAAAAGAAGCCCAAACCAGTATGAGAATTATGCGGAAACAGTTAATCAGATTATTGAAGATATCAGGAAAAGAAAAGACCTTGCCTTATTTGAATATACAAAGCGTTTTGATAAAGCGGAACTGAATCGGGATTCCATAAGAGTTTCGGCGGAAGAAATAAAAGAAGCCTATGCTTTAATTGATCCGGATGTACTTAATGTTATCCGAAAGGCTGCAAAAAACATTGAAATCTATCATGCAAAGCAAAAGCAGTACAGCTGGTTTGACAGTGAACCATGCGGTATCATACTGGGACAGAAAGTAACCCCGATCGGGGCTGTGGGTGTTTATGTACCGGGTGGCAAGGCAGCATATCCTTCCTCCGTTTTAATGAACGTGATACCTGCCAGAGTAGCCGGGGTGGAACGCATTGCCATGGTAACGCCGCCGGATTCCGACGGAAAGGTTTATGCCGGGACTTTGGTGGCGGCCAATGAAGCCGGGGTTACCGAAATATATAAGGTCGGTGGTGCTCAGGCAATTGCCGCCCTTGCCCATGGAACTGAGAGTATTAGGAAAGTGGATAAGATTGTTGGCCCTGGTAATATTTATGTTGCGCTTGCTAAAAAAGCGGTGTATGGTCATGTCAGTATTGATTCCATAGCCGGTCCCAGCGAGATACTGGTAATTGCAGATGAAACTGCGAATCCCAGATATGTGGCAGCAGATCTGTTGTCCCAGGCCGAACATGATGAACTGGCTTCCGCTATTTTAATTACTACCAGTCAGGAAGTGGCAGAACAGGTATCCTTAGAGGTGGAACGTTTCACAGAAACCTTGTCCAGAAAAGAGATCATTATTAAATCACTGGAGAATTACGGATATATTCTGCTGGCCGATACAATAGAAGAAGCTGTGGAAGCTGCCAATGAAATTGCATCCGAGCATTTGGAAATCCTGACAAGAGATCCATTTATGATAATGACGAAAATAAAAAATGCCGGTGCCATCTTTTTAGGTGAGTACAGCAGTGAACCTCTGGGTGACTATTTTGCCGGTCCGAATCATGTCCTGCCGACCAACGGAACAGCGAAATTCTTTTCACCCCTTGGTGTTGACGATTTTATTAAGAAGTCCAGTATTATATCTTATTCCAGAGAAGCGCTGGAGACAGTCTATCCGGATATTGTGAAGTTTGCAAAGGCAGAAGGTTTAACTGCCCATGCCAATTCCATAGCAGTCCGGTTTGAATCTTAAGAAGGGGGAGAAGGAAATTGGAAAGAACGGCAGATATACAAAGGAAAACCAAAGAAACCGGCATCGTCATGCAGCTGGATTTGGACGGAACCGGTTTAGCGGATATTAATACGGGTATCGGTTTCTTTGATCATATGTTAAACAGTTTCGCAAGACATGGTTTTTTCGACTTAAAGCTGAATGTTGCAGGAGATCTGCATGTGGATGCACATCATACCGTTGAGGATACGGGTATTGTACTGGGGCAGGCAATAAAATCCGCCCTGGGAGACAAAAAGGGAATAAAGCGTTACGGCAGTACTATGCTTCCCATGGATGATGCGCTGGTTTTATGTGCCATTGATTTATCCGGAAGACCTTATCTGGCTTATGATGTAAATTTAACAATGGAACGAGTAGGTTATATGGATACGGAATTAGTAAAAGAATTTTTTTATGCGGTAAGTTATGCGGCCGGTATGAATCTGCATATTAAAATGCTTAACGGAACCAATAACCATCATATTATTGAAGCCGTATTTAAAGCTTTTGCCAGAGCACTGGACGAAGCGGCGGGATATGATGCCAGAATCACGGACGTTCTTTCCACGAAAGGAACGGTAGATTAAAAGTATTTGGAGGCGACGCTTTTGTATAAGAAGATTATTCCGTATATAAATTGTGAAAATGAATTGCCGGTTAATATTACGGCTGAGGCCGTGCAATACGAAACCGGCGGTGCAGACGAATTGTTTTTATATAACTACTCCACAGATGAAGCATCCAGAGAGGAATTTTTAGGTGTTGTTAAGGAGATTGAAAGACAAATCGATATTCCCGTCTATATCGGCTGTTATGTGGAACGCTTTGAAGATATTAAAAAGGCTTTGTATACCGGGGCATCCTACGTTATTGTAAAGTATTCCTTAATAGCTCAGAATGCAGTTATTAAAGAAGCTTCCGAACGGTTTGGAAAGGATACCATCCTCCTTGAACTGGAGGATTATAAGGAGATTTACAATAAGGAACGGATGGATTTTTTTAAGGAGCTGGGAGTTTATGCCTTGTTGTTAAAACAGATAGAATTAACGGAAGAAATCCTTGGGCAGTTAACGGAATGCGGTTTTCCCATACTGATCAGGGACAGTCTTGCTGATAATGACATGGTTTCACTGCTAGAACCTGCCAATGTACTTGGTATCACCACGAATTACTTTAAAAATAAAGACATGTTTAAAGCAAAACAATCTCTAAAAACCCGAAACATTGAGGTGAATACCTTTGACAGCAGTATAGAGTTCAGTGAATTTAAATTAAACAGTGACGGTCTTATTCCGGTGGTGGTTCAGGAATATAAGACCAACGAGGTATTAATGGTGGCCTATATGAATGAAGAAGCGTTCCGTAAGACCATTGAAACCGGCAGAATGACTTATTTCAGCAGAAGCCGCAGCGCCTTATGGACCAAAGGGGAAACTTCCGGCCATTTCCAATATGTGAAAGCGCTGATGTTAGATTGTGATAAGGATACCATTCTGGCCAAGGTGCTGCAGATTGGCCCTGCCTGCCATACGGGAAACCAATCCTGTTTTTATACGGAACTGGTTAAAAAAGAATATGATGATACCAATCCGCTGACTGTTTTCAATGAAGTATTTGGCGTTATTCTGGATCGTAAAAAAAATCCGAAAGCCGGATCTTATACAAACTATCTGTTTGATAAAGGGATTGATAAAATTCTGAAAAAATGCGGGGAGGAAGCTACGGAAATAATTATAGCGGCAAAAAATCCTGATTCCGAGGAATTAAAATATGAAATCTCAGATTTCCTGTATCATATGATGGTGCTGATGGCTGAATGTAAGGTGGACTGGTCCGATATCGTAAAGGAACTTGCGCACAGAAGATAGGAACCCGCATACTTAAAATAAAAATGGAAAATATTTTAAGTAAATAGCTTGCATTAAATATTAATAAGTGTTATAATACTCTAATGTAAGTATGATATAGCGACGAATGGGAGTGGACGAAAGTCCACTCTTTATATTTGCGTATGTAACCAAGATGTCTGCCTCGCGGCAGCAGACTTTGTAACGAACAAACTGTTGCTTTTTGCGGCAAGTCCCGGAGGGTATATGACAAAGAAAGAAGAATACGAACAAAAAACAGAAAAACTTTTAGAACCGATTATCAAAAAAAATAATTACGACCTTGTAGATGTGGAATATGTAAAGGAAGGCGGCAACTGGTATCTTAGAGCTTACATCGATAAAGAAGGTGGTTTTACGGTTGATGACTGTGAGCTTGTGAGCAGACAGTTGAGTGACTTACTGGATCAGCATGACTATATTCCGGATGCCTATATTCTTGAAGTTAGTTCACCCGGTCTTGGAAGGCAGTTAAAAAAAGAAAAAGACTACGCAAGAAGCATAAACGAAGAAGTGGAAATCAAACTTTATAAACCGATAAATAAACAGAAAGAAGTTACCGGTGTTTTAATCGGCTATGATGAAGAAAAGTTTATAATCAGGCTGGAAGACGAAAGTACCATGGAAATCCCCCGCCAGAATACGGCACTCATTCGTCTGGCTTTTGATTTTTAGCAGATAAGTTAATGGTATAGTTTCAGGGTATTGAACAAGAACATTTATGAGGAGGATCAACGGAAAATGAATAACAACAAAGAGTTAATTGACGCATTGAATCAGATCGAAAGAGAAAAAGATATCAGCAAAGAGATACTATTGGAAGCCATGGAGAATTCCCTGGTAGCAGCCTGCAAAAACCATTTTGGCAAAGCCGACAATATCCGGGTTAATATAAACAGAGACACCGGAGCCGTAGGTGTATATGCCGAGAGAGAAATCGTGGAAACCGTAACGGACCCGGTAACACAAATCAGTGTTGTGGAAGCCAGGCTTAAGTATCCGAAGAATGATATCGGTGATATTGTAAATGTGGAAGTAACTCCTAAGAACTTTGGCAGGATAGCTGCTCAGAAAGCAAAACAGGTAGTTGTTCAAAAGATCAGGGAAGAAGAGAGAAAAGTTCTGTTTAATCAGTATTACAGCAAGGAAAAAGATGTGGTTACCGGTATTGTACAGCGTTACGTAGGCAATAATGTAAGTATAAATTTAGGTAAAGTAGATGCCGTGCTGACTGAAAACGAGCAGGTTAAGACAGAGCACTTTAGACCAACCGACCGTATTAAACTGTATGTACTTGAAGTAAAGGACACTACCAAAGGCCCCAGAATCACCGTATCAAGAACCCATCCTGAACTTGTGAAGCGGTTGTTTGAAGCGGAGGTAACAGAAGTTAAGGACGGAACCGTGGAAATTAAAAGCATCTCAAGAGAAGCCGGTTCCAGAACAAAAATGGCTGTATATTCCAACAACCCCGATGTTGATCCGGTAGGTGCCTGTGTCGGTATGAACGGTGCCAGGGTAAACGCCATCGTCAATGAATTACGGGGTGAAAAAATTGACATTATCAACTGGCATGACGATCCGTCAATCCTGATTGAAAATGCTTTAAGTCCTGCCAAAGTAGTATCCGTGTATGTGGAAGAAGGCGAAAAAAGTGCCCGTGTCATTGTTCCGGATTACCAGTTATCCCTTGCTATCGGTAAAGAAGGACAGAATGCCAGACTGGCAGCCAGACTTACCGGCTATAAGATTGATATAAAAAGCGAATCACAGGCTGAAGGCTATGGCTGGGATCAAATGTAAGAACATATGGCTGCCGCTTTGGCGGCAATGTGAGTTTATATCAGGAAGGTTTGCATAGGGTGCAGATATGAGTGTAACTAAAAAAATTCCCCAAAGACAATGTATTGGCTGCGGGGAGATGAAAAATAAAAAAGAAATGATAAGAGTGATAAAAACACCGGAAGAGAATATAATTATTGATGTTACCGGTAAAAAAAACGGCAGAGGAGCATACATATGCAAATCCGTAGAATGTTTTCAGAAAGCCGTTAAAAGCCGGGGACTGGAACGTTCCTTGAAGGTGAATATTCCTCGTGAAGTCTATGAAGAATTAGAAAAGGAGCTGAGTGGACTTGGATTATGAAAAAGATAATAATGGGCTCAGGCCCAATACCGAAAAAAAAGTATTTTCTTATATTGGATTAGCAGCCAAAGCAGGCTTTCTTGCCAGCGGTGAATTTATGTCAGAAAAAGCCGTAAAGGAAGGCAAAGCCAAGTTAGTAATTGTTGCGGAGGATGCATCAGATAATACAAAAAAAATGTTTACCAATATGTGTACTTACTACAAAGTGCCGATTTACTTTTTTGGTGAAAAAACAAAACTTGGCCATGCAATAGGTAAAGAATTCAGAGCATCTTTAGTCCTGTTAGATAAAGGCCTGGCTGATATGGTAGAAAAGCAACTGGACACAGTCAACAAAGACGGGTGTATGGAAACATACACCAGGTCGTAATCGTGGAGGTAGTAAGTATGGGAAAAATTAAAATATATGAGTTAGCAAAAGAAATCGATAAACACAGTAAGGATATTATCACTTACTTAAATGAAAAGGGTATGGAAGTGAAAAGCCATATGAGCAGTATTGATGACGGTGCGGTGAATATGGTTAAAGATCATTTCACACCCAGGGCAAAAGTACAGGATAAGCCGGCAGCTGCCCAGCCCGTTGCCAAAACAGAGAATGCTGCGGCACCTGCCCAGAGTTCCGGCACTTCGGCGCATTCTCAGCAGACCTCCGGTACATCATACCAGAACAGGCCTTCTAGTTCCGGTCAGGGTGGTCAATACAATCAGAATCAAAGATCAGGTCAAAACTATTCTTCTGATCGGCCTTCAGGGCAATATGGCCAGAACCGCCAGGGCAACAGACCTGATGGCAGAACCCAGGGTGATCAGCAAGGTCAGAACCGTCCTTACGGTCAGAATCGTCCCGATGGGCAGAACCGCCCCTATGGCCAGAACCGTCCCGATGGTCAGAACCGTTCTTACGGCCAGAACCAGCAGGGTCAGACCGTCCCGATGGTCAGAACCGACCTTACAATCAGAACCGTCCCGACGGCCAGAACCGTCC
>JAEZSL010000040.1 GCA_023443925.1 Bacillota bacterium
GATAAATTAGTATTCAAAAAAATGTTTTAAATATTGACAATTAAAACTCATGTTGTTAAAATGAATACAATTTAAATACAAAAAAATCTGTTTGGAGGCTCTGATGAAAAAGATGGTGTTATCAATACTGGTGGATAATACAGCCGGCGTTTTAAGTCATGTATCCGGTTTATTCAGCAGATGAGGTTATAATATTGACAGTTTAACAGTTGGCGAAACCCAGGATCCTGCTTTTTCAAGAATGACCGTCGTGGTTAACGGTGATGATCAGATACTGGAACAGATCAGAAAACAGCTGCTGAAACTGGAGGATGTCAGGGAGATAAGGGAATTACTGCCTGAGGAGTCTGTATGCCGGGAGTTAATATTGGTTAAAGTGTTATCTACCGTAAAAGAAAGACAGGCAATCATTGCAGTGGCAGATATTTTCCGTGCTAAAATCGTTGATGTTGCCATGGAATCGCTGATGATTGAGTTAACCGGCAATCAGGCGAAAATTGATGCATTTATAAAATTACTGGAAGGATATACAATCAAAGAGATTGTAAGAACAGGAATTACCGGTCTTACAAGAGGATCGGGAGATATTGCCGATTATCTGGATGATTGATATGTCAGAGACGACGGTTAATAACGCCTGCATATATGCAGGCGGTGTTATTTAAATTTAGACTTTAACAAGTTAAATGGGTAAAGATAAAACTTTGATTATTTCAAAGAGTGGTGACACTTTTTACAATAATAAATTATTAATATTCAGGAGGATATGAAAATGGCAAAGATATTTTACCAGGAAGATTGTAACTTATCATTATTAGAAGGCAAGACAGTAGCTGTGATCGGTTACGGCAGCCAGGGACATGCTCATGCTTTAAACGCGAAAGAGTCAGGAGTTCATGTGATTATCGGTCTGTATGAAGGCAGCCGTTCATGGGCGAAAGCGGAAGCTGCCGGCTTTGAAGTATATACTGCGGCAGAAGCTGCAAAAAAAGCGGATGTTATTATGATTTTAATTAACGATGAGAAGCAGGCAAAAATGTATAAGGAATCCATTGAACCAAACCTGGAGTCAGGTAATGTAATAATGTTCGCTCATGGATTTTCCATTCATTTCGGACAGATCTTACCGCCTAAGGATGTTGATGTTGTTATGATAGCACCAAAGGGACCTGGACATACGGTAAGAAGCCAGTATAAAGAAGGCCAGGGTGTACCTTGTCTTATTGCAGTTGCCCAGGATGCATCCGGCAAAGCCCATGACTTAGGATTAGCTTATGCCCTTGCCATCGGCGGTGCAAGAGCCGGCGTTCTTCAGACTACCTTCAGAGAAGAAACGGAAACCGATCTTTTCGGAGAGCAGGCCGTTCTTTGCGGTGGTGTAACACAGCTTATGAAAACCGGTTTTGAAGTTTTAGTAGAAGCTGGCTATGAACCGGAAAGTGCATATTTTGAATGTATCCACGAAATGAAACTTATCGTTGACCTGATTAACGAAAGCGGCTTTGCAGGCATGAGATATTCTATCTCCAACACTGCTGAATACGGAGATTACATTACCGGACCAAAGATTATTACTGAAGATACTAAGAAGGCTATGAAACAGGTATTAAAAGATATTCAGGAAGGTGTTTTTGCCCGCAACTGGTTACTTGAAAACCAGATTGGATGTACAAACTTCCTGGCTATGAGAAGAAGAGAGTCAGAACACCAGTTAGAAGTAGTTGGTGAGGAACTTCGTAAAATGATGAGCTGGACAAATAAAAGCAAGCTCATCAATAACTAATAATAAAACTGATCGAGAATAGGTAAGTCTGTCTTTTATTTATAATTTTTGCATTTCCGGTATGAGGATGCGGCTGAAATTATAAATACAGGACAGGCTTTTTTTCATTTAACTGGATTGATGACATAAAGAGCATCACAGATATGCTGTGAAAAATTTAGAATAATAATACAGGAAAAACCTGCCAATACCAAAATCTCATTGTTACCGTATCATTAATATTGTACAATAGAGAGTACAGGATTAATCGGTTTAAGCTTATTGCTGTATAGGCCGGCTTTAAAGAAGTTATTCATTCTAATATACACTATAATAAGCCAAAGATATCAGGATCTTTAAAGCGAAAGCAGTAAAAACGTAGATCCTGAAGGCAAAGCATAAAAATTCTGATAACCCTTATAATAACTATCAGTGATAAATACATAGCATGGAGACACACAATGAATTACGATTATAAAGAAACAGTCAGTTATTTACTGGACTGGTATGATAACAATGCCAGGATATTACCCTGGAGGGAAAATCCAAAACCTTATTATGTCTGGGTTTCTGAAATTATGCTGCAGCAGACCAGGGTGGAGGCGGTTAAATTTTATTTTGACCGTTTTACCACCGTCCTACCCGATATAAAATCTCTGGCAGAAACAGAAGAAGAAAGATTGATGAAATTATGGGAAGGTTTGGGGTATTATAACCGGGCCAGAAATCTGCAAAAGGCTGCAAAAATCATTATGGAGGAACATGCAGGTGCCATGCCTGCGGATTATAATAGTTTGTTAAATCTGCCGGGGATCGGCTCCTATACAGCCGGTGCTATTGCCTCCATTGCTTTTCAGATTCCGGAACCGGCAGTTGATGGAAATGTACTGCGGGTTATGAAACGCATAGCAGGTAGTTTTGATGATATTACAAAAGCGCCGGTAAAGAAGGAATTGGAGCAGGATATAAGGGAGATTATACCGGCAGACAGGCCGGGTGATTTTAACCAGGCACTTATGGAACTAGGCGCAATGGTTTGTATTCCCAACGGAAAGCCTTTGTGCATGAAGTGTCCGGTTATGCATTTATGCAAAGCCTACCGTGACAAGACAGAATTGAGTATTCCGGTTAAACCACCTAAAAAACCAAGAAAAGTGGAAGAAAAAACAATACTGCTGATAGAAAAAAACAGGGAATATGCCATAAGAAAAAGGGCGGACAAGGGGTTGCTGGCAGGTCTTTGGGAGCTGCCGTTTCTGGAGGGAAAGTTAGCGTTACCTGCTGTAGAGGATATACTTCTAAAGCAAGGGGTTAGGATTTCGAAGATTGAACCCCTGGGTGATGCAAAACATATCTTTTCCCATGTCGAATGGCATATGACAGGTTATTATATCAGACTGGATGAGGATTTTGCAGTTTTCGAAGATAATATATATCTGCCGGAGCGGGATAACAGGTTGGTATGGGCCGGCAAAAAAAATATTGATGATAACTATACCTTACCCAGTGCATTTGAAAAATACCGAAACTTTATAGAATAAATATAAGTGCATAATTTTTAAAAGAATCTCGATACTATACAAATAAATAAAGCAGAGGAGAATGCCTATGGCCGTAAATATTTATCTTACTTTTAACGGGAATTGCAGAGAAGCAGTAGAATATTATGCTGAGGTTTTCGGTACCCAAAAGCCTCAGATTCTGTCGCTGGGTGATGTACCGGAAAATACAGAGTATCCGGTTTCGGAAGAAGAAAAGCAGTTAATTATGCACGCAAGGCTTAACATCAATGGGAGTGATATCATGTTTTCAGATAATGTAGGCGGATTTCCCTTCACCCAAGGAAATAATTTTAGTATTGCGGTAGTCAGCAGGAATACGGAGGATATTAAGAACTGGTTTGGAAAATTGAAAGAAGGCGGAAAGGTACGTATGGAACTTCAGGAAACCTTTTGGAGCAAATGCTATGGTGCCATAACGGATAAATTTGGGATAGACTGGCAGTTAAGCCTTGAAGGTGATACGGCAGAACCGTAATATATTCAAAGCCTGAGAAGTAGAAAAACGCTAAAACGTTATATGTGCAATAAAACATTATAGCAATGAACCGTTATATAATAATCAGCAAGGGTTGCAGAATAGTTTATTTACCAAGTAAGAGGGCTCAAACGCAGCAAATACGGAGCCCCATTTCAAGGTATTTACAACGGTTTTGCAGCCCTATTTCTTTTTTTTATCATGCAGGAAAGCCTCATTCTTATAGAACCGGATAAACTTCTGCAGGGAATCGGACAACTGAAAACTATTTAGATATGCGAAGCCCACCTCTCTCGTTCCGAGTGGTTTCTCCAGAGGAATTTCAATCAGGCTGCCTTCCTCCAGGTCTTTTTTTATAAACTCCTTGATAACACAGGAAACTCCCAAACCTATTCTGGCAAATTCTATTAACAGATCAATATTACTTACTTCCAGTATTTGATTCGTTTCAATTTGATTTCTGGTAAAATAATCCTCAATATATAATCTGGTCATGTTTTTTTCATCCAGAAGCATGACATTAGCGCTCTTAAATATGTCGGCAGATAACATGGCCAAAGGAGAATCACCGGAAATCAGTGCCGTACTGCCGGAATTCAGTGCCGTACTACCGGAATTCTGAGAAGATTCCCTTACCCTTAAGTTATCCAAATAAGCCTCCGTGGCGACAAAAACATCTTCTATTTGCCCGACAGTATAGTAATCCAGGTTTTTTAAGTCGGCAGGTTTACCAATCAGCCCAATATCCAGTTTACCCCGCTCTAATAAATCCAGGGTCTGAAACGTTGACTGGCATTCAATGGTTACTTTAATGTGTGGGTGGGATGATACAAAACGCTTTAAATATGGCAGCAGGATATATTTGCACAAAGTTGTGCTGACTCCGATCCGAATGTGACCGATGCCCAGTTCATTAATGCGTTTGATGTTCGTTTCGCCCTGGGTCAGGGTATCAAAGGCGGACTTAGTGTACTCATATAACATGGTTCCTTCCTCAGTTAAATGTACTCCTCTTGAGGTTCTGGCAAATAAAATAATACCAAGGTTTTCTTCCAGTTTCGTTATGGATTTACTGATAGCGGGCTGGCTGATGTATAATTCCTTTGCGGCTTTTGAAATATTACCTGTTTTTGCCACCGTGTTGAAAATATGATAAAGGGATAAGTTTTGTTCCATCTGTTTAACCTCCTTTTATGAAGAACAGGCTCTTTGCGATTTATTTCCTGATAGTATGTTCGTGAATCTGCAATCGGGAAAGTGCTGCAGTGCCATAGCTGTTTACTGCTTGTTATAACCTGAAGTTATAATAAATATTCTTAATATGTATTTCAATTATAGCAAAGGATATGCTAAAATAGCAATAACAAAGATAAAACATTCTTATAAAGCATATTATCTTAAACGGAATAAATTTATCTCAAACGGTGAACGAAAGGAAGAGGGTCATGGAATACAACATAGCAGTTATACCAGGAGATGGTATCGGACCGGAAATCATAACGGAAGCGAAAAAAGTTTTAGATAAGGTGGGAGATAAATTCGGACATAGTTTTAATTATACGGAGGTGTTAATGGGAGGGGTTTCCATTGACGCTGCCGGAGTACCGCTTACGGAGGAAGCCCTTCAGACCGCTAAGACAAGTGACTCCGTTCTCCTTGGAGCAGTGGGAGGCAAAGTCGGACAGTCGAATTGGTACAGCCTTCCGCCCCATCAAAGGCCGGAAGCCGGTTTACTGGCTATCCGCAAAGGGCTGGAGCTATATGCAAATATCAGACCTGCCGTATTATTTGATGAGCTAAAAGGAGCATGTCCGCTGAAGGAAGAGATTACCGGTGACGGCTTTGAATTTGTAGTGGTGAGAGAACTGACCGGCGGACTTTATTTCGGAGAGCGTAAAACCTATATGGAAAATGGCATACGGAAAGCTCTGGATACTTTAGTATACGATGAAAATGAAATACGCAGAATTGCTAAATGGGGATTTGAGATAGCCCGCAAAAGAAATAAAAAGGTATGCAGCGTGGATAAAGCAAATGTAATAGATTCCTCCAGGCTTTGGAGACAGGTTGTGAAAGAAGTTTCAGCTGATTATCCGGATGTGGAATTAACGGATATGTTAGTCGATAACTGTGCCATGCAGCTTGTAAAAGATCCGAAGCAGTTTGATGTAATCCTAACGGAGAATATGTTTGGTGATATATTATCCGATGAAGCCAGTATGGTTACCGGTTCCATCGGTATGTTAGCCTCCGCCAGCCTTGGCGATACGAAACTAGGGTTATACGAACCAAGTCACGGTTCCGCTCCGGATATTGCAGGGGAAAACAAAGCGAATCCCATTGCAACGATTTTATCCGCCGCTATGATGCTGCGGTATTCCTTTGATTTGGAAGAAGAGGCGGCTCGTATTGAAGCGGCAGTAAAGACAGTTCTTAAAAAAGGTTACCGCACCGTTGATATCATGACGGAGGGAAAAAAACTTGTCGGAACCAGAGAGATGGGAGACTGTATTATAGCCGAGATATGATGCTGAAAATTGAATGCCGAAATAACTCGGTTAACATCTGGCCAGGTTAATAAACTGGTTGAAACCATACCTGATATATATTATCTGTAAAAAGATAAGGCTGCCGGGAGGTTTCGGCTGCTGAAAGCAAGTAAATATAAAGGTTAACCGATGGAATAGGTTGACAAAACATATAAAGAACTACTAAAACAGGAGGATATAGTATGGGAATGACAATGACTCAAAAAATTCTGGCAGCCCACGCTGGACTTAAGAAAGTGGCAGCCGGGCAGTTGATTGAAGCTGATCTGGATATGGTCCTTGGAAATGACGTAACAGCCCCCGTAGCAATTCATGAAATGGAACGGGTGAATAAAAAAGGAGTGTTCGATAAAGATAAGATTGCCTTGGTGCCGGATCATTTTACTCCCAATAAGGACATTAAATCAGCAGAACATTGTAAATGTATGAGGGATTTTGCAATGGAACATGAAATTACCAACTATTTTGAAATCGGTGAAATGGGTATTGAACACGCTCTCTTACCGGAAAAAGGTTTGGTTGTGGCAGGGGATGCGGTTATCGGAGCAGATTCTCATACCTGTACATATGGCGCTTTAGGAGCCTTTTCCACCGGTGTGGGAAGTACGGATATGGCAGCCGGAATGGTTACCGGAAAAGCCTGGTTTAAAGTTCCCTCCGCTATTAAGTTTGTTTTAACCGGAAAGCTGTCCCCCTGGGTGAGCGGAAAAGATGTTATCCTGCATATCATCGGTATGATCGGAGTTGACGGGGCATTGTATAAATCCATGGAATTTACCGGTGACGGTATAGCCAGCCTGAGTATGGATGACCGTTTCACTATGGCAAACATGGCAATCGAAGCCGGAGCGAAAAATGGTATATTTCCGGTGGATGATAAAGCGGTGGAATATATAAATGAGCATTCTATAAAACCATATAAAATATATGAAGCAGATGAAGATGCGGAATATGACGAGACATATGTAATTGATCTGGAGACCTTAAAGCCTACGGTGGCTTTTCCCCACCTTCCGGAAAACACCAGAACCATTGACAATGTTGGTGAGATAAAGATAGATCAGGTAGTAATCGGCTCCTGTACCAATGGCAGGATTGATGATCTGAGAATCGCGGCCAGGGTACTGGAAGGTAAGAAAGTTGCCAAAGGCATGAGAGTTATTATATTCCCGGCCACCCAGGCAATTTATCTGAAAGCTCTGGAAGAAGGACTTATCACAACGTTTATTAAAGCCGGAGCCGTTGTAAGCACACCTACATGTGGCCCCTGCCTTGGCGGACATATGGGTATTCTGGCGGCAGGTGAAAGAGCGGTTGCCACAACGAACCGTAATTTTGTCGGAAGAATGGGACATGTGGAATCGGAAGTTTATCTTGCCAGCCCGGCAGTTGCGGCAGCAAGTGCCATAACCGGTAAGATATCCGGCCCCAGCGAATTGGGATTATAAGGAGGATGCAAAAAATGAAAGCATATGGAACAGTACACAAATACGGTGATAATGTAGATACCGACGTAATTATTCCTGCAAGATACTTAAATTCATCCGATCCAAAAGAACTGGCTAAAAAATGCATGGAAGATATCGATCCTGAATTTGTAGGAAGAGTTAAAGCCGGTGATATTATAGTGGCAAACAAGAATTTTGGCTGCGGTTCGTCCAGAGAACATGCACCCATTGCCATAAAAGCAGCAGGAATCAGCTGTGTAATAGCCGAGACTTTTGCAAGAATTTTTTTCCGCAATGCAATTAATATCGGACTTCCTATTATAGAATGTCCGGAAGCGGCAAAAGCAATTGAAGCCGGTGATGAAGTGGAAATTGATTTTGATAACGGTATGATTTATGACATTACCAAAGGAACCAGTTATCAGGGCCAGCCCTTTCCTGAATTCATGCAGAAAATAATTAAAGCAGAAGGATTAATTAATTATATCAACGGCTGATTAAAATAATATTTAAATTCGGTTATCAATCGGATTATCGGGCAGTAACAGAAGATATCATTGGATATCAGTCATGGATAAATGCATGTTGTTTTGCTAACAGATTAATCCCCACAAATATCGGTATAATATCAATATAAGTATAAATAAGAATAATTAAGAATTAACTGAATTGACCATTAAATTCAGTACTATCAATTAATAAATAAATGAAACGGCAAGCTTCCTAAGGTATAATTTCGCTGGAAGCCTGCCGTTTTATTATATAGTAATTATTCCGGTATTTATTTGCATAAAGGTATGTGAAGTTAACATAAGATTATTCTATATCGGTTGTATTAAGAAACAAAAAGTGGTAAAATATATTAAAAATGGGTTATCCAAATACTTTAGAAGCAGGGTGGACTATGAAAAATTATGTGATTATTACTGAATCAACAGCAGATATTTCCCAGAATATGGTGAATGAACTGGGCGTTTATGTCATGCCGATGGCTTTTGAATTAAGCGGCAAAAGCTACATGCATTATCCGGATACCAGAGAGATGGACATACATGAGTTTTATCAGCAACTTAGAAAAGGTGAAAAATCCGTTACTTCTTTGATTAATACGGAAGCTTTCCTGGAGTTTTTTGAGCCGTTTTTAAAGGAAGGTAATGATATTTTGTACATTGCATTTTCTTCCGGGTTAAGCGGTACCTATAATTCCTCCCTGTTGGCCAGGGAAGAACTTCTGGAGAAATATAAAGATTCTAAAATCGTCTGCATCGATTCAAAAGCAGCCGCTGCCGGTGAAGGACTGCTGGTATACAGCGCGGCCAGAAAAAAAGCAGAAGGTCTTAACTTAGAGGAACTTACCGACTGGGTAGAACAGCATATCCATAAACTCTGCCACTGGTTTACGGTTGATGACCTGAACCATTTAAAACGAGGCGGACGGGTCAGTGCCCTCAGTGCAGGTATAGGAACAGCACTTAATGTAAAACCTATACTGCATGTTGACGATGAAGGTCATTTAATACCTATGGAAAAAGTCAGGGGCAGAAAGAAATCTTTATATGCTTTGCTGAATCATATGGTAAATTCGTTTACTCCCTCCGGTGATGATGCGGTTTTTATCGGTCATGGAGATACTCTGGAGGATGCCCAGTTTCTGGCCCAGTTAATCAGGGATCAGTTTGGAGTGGAGAATATCGTAATTCATCCCATCGGTCCCGTAATTGGTACACACTCCGGACCGGGAACCATTGCTTTATTCTTCTTTGGTACAGGCAGATAATTAGATCATTCTATATAAGTGCAAGTACCTGATAAAACACCGGTTTGCCCGCTTAGAAGAACGATTTGACAAATAGAAGATGGAGGCACATTATGAAATTAACGTTTATTGGAGCTACACATGAAGTTACGGGAAGCTGCTATTACCTGGAAGCCTGCGGTAAACATATACTGATTGACTGCGGTATGGAACAGGGAAAAGACGTATATGAAAACCAGCAGATTCCCATACCAGCCGCAGGTATTGATGCGGTATTATTAACCCATGCACATATGGACCATGCAGGAAAGCTTCCGCTTCTCTATGCACAGGGATTTCGGGGAAAGATTCATGCTACCGGTGCCACAAGCGATTTATGTGACATAATGTTAAGAGATAGTGCCCATATCCAGATGTTTGAAGCGGAATGGAGAAACCGCAAGGGACAGAGGAAGGGAGAAAATCCGTTTGTACCTCTTTATACCATGGAAGATACCTATGGTACTATAAGAGGCTTTGTGTCTCATAGATATAATGAAAATATTGAACTTTTCGAGGGTATCCGGTTCCGTTTTGTAGATGTAGGACATTTACTGGGATCGGCAAGTATTGAGATATGGATAACCGAAGAAGGAGTTACAAAGAAGATTGTATTTTCCGGTGATATTGGAAACCTCAATCAGCCCCTTATAAATGATCCTAATTACATCAAAGAAGCAGACTATGTAATTATGGAATCTACCTACGGTGACCGTAACCATAGTGAAAGCCCTGATTATATCGGTGAACTGACCAAAATCATACAGACCACCTTTGACCGGGGCGGCAACGTAGTAATCCCATCCTTTGCAGTGGGAAGAACTCAGGTTTTGCTGTATTTTATCCGTAAGATAAAGGCTGACGGCCTTGTTACCGGTCATGGTGATTTTAAGGTTTACGTTGACAGCCCTTTAGCCAATGAAGCAACACAGATTTTTAATGAAAACATGATTGGTTATTTTGACCATGAAGCCATGGATCTGGTAAAACAGGGAATTAACCCCCTTTCCTTCCCCGGTTTAAAAACATCAGTAACCTCGGAAGAATCCAAGGCTATTAACTTTGATGATGATTGCAAAGTAATTATATCAGCCAGCGGTATGTGCGATGCCGGAAGAATTCGACATCATTTAAAACACAACCTCTGGCGAAGTGACAGCACAGTATTATTTGTCGGACACCAGTCTGCCGGTACCTTAGGTCATATTATCCAGGAGGGAGCGACAGAGGTTAAGTTATTTGGGGAACTGATACAGGTTAATGCCGAGATCAAGAGGCTGGCAGGTGTCAGTGGTCATGCTGACCGGAATGGGCTGTTAAAATGGGTCAATCATTTTGAGAAAAAACCGCAGCGTGTATTTGTAGTTCATGGTGAGTCTTCTGTCTGTGATCTCTTTACCGAAACCCTGATAACAGAATGCAGCCTTGATGCGGTTGCACCATATAGCGGAGAAGTATATGACTTATTGAAAAATGAATGTCTGGTAAAAGGAAATGCATCCTTGATTCCTGAGAAAGAAAGTAAAAAGAAAGCATTTACTACCGTATACGAGCGTCTTGTTAATGCAGGCAAGCGTTTAATGGTGGTTATTCAGCATAACGAGGGCGGTTCCAATAAAGATCTGGCCAGGTTCACGGATCAGATTAACTCCCTGAGCGACAAGTGGGACAGATAATATAATATAATAATAGTTAAATAACGAGACAACAGATATTGTAATACCGTTACGGAAGATAGAATATATCAAAGTAACGGTATTTTTGTTATTTTTGTTATTTATTCGAACTATTAATAAATTCTAAGGAGGGCTATAATGAACTTATATAATGTAAAAGGAATTCTTTTTGATTCGGGCAGAGTTTTAAATGGTCCGCGGACGGGACACTGGTTTATTTCTCCCGGTTTTTATTCTCAGGTGGATAAACGGACTTTTGAACAAATAGACAGCAGCAGGGTAAAACAGGCTTTTTCTCTGGCAGGTGCTTATATCAATAGTGTTCCGCTTATAAAAACCATGGAAGAGGAATATAAACATTTCACAAAGTTTTATGAAATTATAGCAGGTGAATTAACCGAACTTAATTTAACCGAAGAGAATATTAAAAATCTTGCCAGAGATCTGGTCTACAATGCAGAAAAATATGTGTTTTATGAGGATGCGCTTATGATAATCCCGCAGCTGTATTCAAAATATAAACTAGCCGTGGTATCGGATGCCTGGCCGTCTCTGAAGAAAGTGTTTAACCACGCAGGACTTAGTACATATTTTACTTCATTTGTGATTTCTTCTATATTAGGTGTTACAAAACCGGATAAGAAAATGTATCTGACGGCTCTAAAAGAGCTAAATATTACACCGGATAAGGCACTCTTTATTGACGATAACAGGAGCAATTGCCTGGCTGCGTTAAGATTAGGTATTCACGCAGCTCTATTATGCAGAGATAATAGGATGTATCTTCTGCAGAAAATACGGAGTACAGGTAAAGGGTATCGCGTAATCCGTTCGCTGAAGGAGCTGCAATGAGTCCGTTTATATTTCCTTTAAAATTTTTCCGTGAATTTCATCAATAACCGAATCATCAATTTTTTTATCCAAAAAATACTCTACGGCTTTCTTTGCCTGGGCGACCAGCATTTCCAGACCGTTGACGGCTTTTATACCCAGTTCCTCCGCCTGTTGCAGAAGTTTTGTTTTCAGTGGATTATATATGATATCCAAAACTGCTTCGCAGCATGGATATAGGGATATGTCGATAGGACTTGCATCCACATGGGGATACATACCCACAGGGCTGGTATTAATGATAACCTGGGCATCCGAATGCTGCTTTTCACACTCATCATAGGTGATAATGCCGTCAGCGGCGGTTCGTTTTACAATAAGGATATCTCCGGCCTCTAAGTATTCCAATACCGCCAGAACGGCTTTTGCGGCTCCTCCATTACCCAATACAATTACTTTTTTACCCGCAATCTTAACATCATTATGATTTACCATATATAAAAAACCATAAAAATCCGTATTATACCCGGTCAGTTTCCCATCTCGTTTTACAATCGTATTCACGGCACCGATCCGTCTGGCGTTATCATCCATTGTATCCAAATAGGGTATGACATCACTTTTATATGGAATCGTAACATTAATGGCTTTGAAATCACCGGCTTCCATAAAGGCTGCAAAATCCTCTTTTGCAATAGGAGTAATTTCATAATTATAATCTGCCAGCTTCTCGTGAATTATCTTTGAATAACTATGTCCTAATTTTTCTCCAATTAAACCGTATTCCATTTTGTACAATCCTTTCTTTGTCCGCTGCTTCTGGCTCAAAACACTAAACTGATTATCTGCTATCCCGCGTTTTTCCGAAGCATCTGTATTTCTTATATAAAGATCTAATTCCAGGGAATATCTTAAAATTCAATCAGCATAAAATTAATTCCAAATATGAAACAATCCAAAACACAATCCTCATAAAGTTAGTTCTAAATATGAAAACAATTCCAAACGCAACCCGCATAAAATTAGTTCTAAATGTGAAACAATCCAAAACTCAGTCTGCATAAAAATTATTTCATGAAACAATACAAACTCAATCTATATAAAATTAATTCTAAATACGAAACAAACCATTTACTCAATACTTCACGCCGGTAAAGAATTAATTAGTTAAAGAATAATATAATTAATTCAAATTTGCAAGATAAATATCCGGTCATAATTTCGCAGGGTGGACATATATTGTTCTAAAGGAGGAGGAATGAGATGAATAAAAAAGACGAGCTGTTAAAAATCTTTTCGATTAAACTTAGGACAATTCTATCCAAGATAAATTTAGATTATGATTTATTACAAGAAATTCGTCTTAGAGTAAATGCGCCTTTACTGGTCATATATGACAATAATGAGTTTTTCATAACCTCAGAGTCGGAGCTTTCAAAAGGGGAAGCAGATGCCTATATCATAACGAAAAACGAAATACGTGAAACCATGGAGTATATCAGTAATTATTCCCTTTATGCGTTTGAGGAAGAACTAAAGCAAGGTTTCATAACCATTACCGGCGGACACAGGGTAGGCATTATCGGCAAAGCAGTATTGGAGGAGAACAAACTCAAGAGCATGAAACATATCTCCTTCATTAATATCCGGCTGTCCCACCAGGTAAAAGGCTGTGCAGATAAAGTGATCCCCTATATTACCGGTGATAAGGGGGATGACTGTTATCATACTTTAATAATATCACCGCCCCGGTGCGGTAAAACAACTTTACTTCGGGATGTAATCAGGCAGCTGTCCGACGGTGATGAGAAACGGCCAGGTATCACAGTAGGTGTAGTGGATGAGCGTTCCGAAATCGGAGCCTGTTATATGGGAATTCCCCAGAATGAACTGGGTATACGTACCGATGTGCTGGATTGCTGTCCTAAGGCGAAGGGAATGCTGATGTTAATCCGGTCCATGTCTCCCAGAGTAATCGCGGTGGATGAAGTCGGGTCCGTTGAGGATATCAATGCAATCGAATATGTTATGAACTGCGGCTGCAAACTTATCGCCACAGTGCATGGCAATTCCATCGAAGACATAAAAAATAAACCTATCCTGGGAAAGCTGGTAGAAGAGAGATTGTTTGAACGATATGTACTGCTAAACAATCACGACGGGGTCGGTCATCTGGAAGAAATATATGATGAGAAAGGAAAACAGATACTGTAAGGAGGATGAATCGTCCGTCCGGGCAGTAGGTAACCATGAGTTTGAAAGGAGGCAACTTGTGTTTATTATAAAAATGGTAGGTTGTGTTTTAATACTCACCTCATCGGCCGGCATGGGCCTGTATTTCAGCGGTGAATTAAAAAGCAGAATTAATGATTTAAAGGAGTTAAAAAAGATTATATTTCTCCTGCGGGGAGATATCCGGTATGCCAATACACCATTGCCGGAAGCAGTACAAGCCTTATCCCTGCGGCATGAAGGTAAATATAAAAAATTCCTGTATAACATTGCGGAGAAATTAAATGAGTTGGGCGGCATCTCGTTTTGTACGATCTGGAAAGAAGCTGTGATAAAAGAACTTGAGAATACCTCTTTAAGTAAGAAAGATCTGGCAGGACTTGGACAGTTTGGAGAAAATCTTGGTTACCTGGATAAGGACATGCAGATCAATACCATAGATTTGTATATTTCGCAGATAGAAGATGAAATTAAGGAACTGTCCCATAATGTAAGACAGAAATCCTATCTTTACAATTCCCTGGGGGTGCTGGGGGGGATATTTATTACCATCGTTATGCTGTGAGCCTTCTTCCCATTCCTTGAAATTAAGCTTCTTAGGCTTCATGGCAGGAGGTATGAAATTAAATCATAAGAAACCCTGATCCCCGTCAGTATCAGAATACTTCGGATGAGAAACGGGAATCCAGAGAAAGCAATAATTATTCACAAGGAGGATAACATGACTATCAACCTGATATTTAGAATTGCAGCGGTAGGCATATTGGTTTCGGTTTTAAACCAGATATTAAAGCAATCCGGAAGAGAAGAACAGGCATTTCTAACAACACTAGCGGGGCTGATCCTGGTACTTTTCTGGATTGTGCCATACATATCCGAGCTGTTTGAAATAATCAGGAATTTATTTACCTTATAAGAAGAAGGGAGCATCAGAATGATACAAATTGCCTTAATCGGTATTATTGTTGTTTTAATGGCAATACAATTTAAGAGCACAAAATCGGAATATGCTGTTTATATCAGCCTTGTAGGATGCATTCTTATCTTTTTCCTGGGAGTGAATAAATTAGAGATTATTATCAATACCATTAAGAAAATCCAGACTTATATCAGTCTTAATGAAACTTATATATCCATATTAATTAAGATAATCGGTATTACCTACATTGCTGAGTTTTCATCAAACATCTGCAAAGATTGTGGACATACTGCCGTTGCTAATCAAATTGAGCTGGTAGGTAAACTGACCATATTGGCTACGGGAATGCCAATTCTATTGGCACTTTTGGATACCATTAATGAGTTTTTGAAAGCATAGCCATCAGGAGGATTCAAATGATTTTCTCTACGAAACGAGGCCGGATATGGATGATCATAATACTATTCCTGCTTATTATACTTTTTCTTCTTACCTCAAAAGAAAAAGTATATGCCAGTGCGGTAATAAACGGTGAAAACCTGGATTCGGATTTTGATTATAACGAAATACAGCAGGTTATTGATGATGTTCTTTCATCGGACAATAATATTAATTTCGAAGATTATGTGACCAGCCTGGTAACCGGAGAAAGAAAATTCTCTATAAAGCAGATCGGGCAGGATATTCAGGATGCCATTGTAAAAGAGATTAGAAGTAATACGGGAATCCTTACAAGTTTAATTTCCATAGCGATAATCGCAGCGGTATTTACTAATTTCTCCTATGCTTTCCAAAATACCCAGGTAGCTGAAACGGGGTTTTATGTTGCGTATTTACTGTTATTTTCAGTACTGACGGCTTCCTTTATCTCCGCTGCAACTTTAGCTGCCAATACTATTTCGGCTGTCTTAAGTTTTATGAAAGCCCTGGTGCCGGCTTATTTTTTATCGGTGGCTTTTGTATCCAGCGCGGGAACTTCCATGGTATATTATCAGGTTACCTTATTTTTAATTACTTTTGTGGATGTCTTATTGATAAAACTGATCATACCTATGATAAATATTTACCTTATCGTCTCCATGGCAAATAATCTTTCCAAGGAAGACCTGTTGTCAAAGCTGGCCGATCTATTATCCATAGTGATTAAATGGCTGCTTAAAACACTGCTGGGTCTGGTAGTAGGATTTAATACCATACAGGGGCTGATTCTGCCGGTTTCAGATAGTATAAAGAAATCTGCCCTGTTAAAACTCGCCGGCGCCATACCCGGTGTCGGAGATGTGCTTGGAAGTGTAACGGAAGGAGTCTTTGGTGCCGGTATCTTATTAAAAAATGCAATCGGAGTTGCCGGAGTCATAGTTATACTTGTAATCTGTGCACTGCCGATTCTTAAACTGGCTATTACCACCCTTATATACCGTGTCAGCAGTGCCGCCGTACAGCCTATTTCGGACAAGCGTATGTTAAATTGTGTGACTGCTTCAGCGGATGCAGCAGCTCTGCTGCTTCAGACGGTTCTGGTCGGTGCCGTTCTCTTCTTATTAACCATAACCATAATTGCGGCAACAACCACATAAGGGGAGGATTTCAATGAATGAAATATACAACTGGGTAAAGAATATTGTTATATTTCTGGTGCTGACAACGATTATTACCAATCTGTTAGGGAAAAGTTCCTATAAAAAATACATAAACTTAATAACCGGGATCATCCTGGTGATTATGGTAATAACTCCGCTATTAAAGTTATTCCAGTTAGATAAAACCATGGATTATTATTTTACCACGAATTCCTTGTTAGCCGAGGCAGAGGATATGAATGGCAGGCTTATGGATGCCCAGGAAGGACAGATGACGGAAATCCTAAAAGAGTATAAGGAACAGATTGGAAAACAGGTTAGTAATCTGCTGGACGAACAGAATCTATATGTTGCGGATATTGTGGTGAATATAGATGAAGATGAAAGCAGCAGTACTTTTGGAAAACTGCTGGCCTTAAATATTACTGCCGGGCATACTAAGTCTGAAACCGGAGATAAACAAACGGACATAGATAAACCGGTAAAAATCGATACGGTTAGGATTGAGGATATAAAAGTAGGAACGAAGAAAGAAGCCGATACAGGAAACAGCACCCGTATCCTGACGCCGGATGAAATAAATATAAAAAACCTGTTGTCGGACTTCTATAATATGAACCCTGATAATATAAATATTAGTATACAGGAGCATTAACTGTCCTGTGTACTACAATAGGAGAAAGTATGGATAAAGAAAAGGTAAAGGAAAAGAAGAAACTCAGTATTAAGGAAATTGGTCCGGCAAGGCTCGTAATACTGTTAATGGCAGGAATATTTCTGCTTGTATTATCATTTCCTGATATGCTTTCATCAAAGAATTCCTCAAAAGATAATGCGGTAAATCAGGATTACAAAATGAAAGATAACAACCTTAATACAAAAACTCAAGAGGAAGGCGATGCTTATACGACTGAATTAGAAAACCGTTTAAGGAGCGTCCTGGCTAAAGTGGAAGGAATCGGCAACGTCGAAGTTATGATAACCTTAAAAGGTTCTAAAGAAAAAGTGATACTTAAAGATACTCCGTATACACAGGAGAGCATGAATGAAGTTGATGGGGAGGGCGGAAACAGAGATAGCAGCAGTATTAATAAGGAAGATACCACCGTTTTGGTGAACGGCGGAAATGGAGAAAATGTTCCATATGTCATACAGGAACTGGAACCCAAGGTGGAAGGGATCGTAGTAATTGCCGAGGGCGGAGATAATGTAGAAATTAAGACAGAAATAATGGAAGCAGCACAGGTATTATTTAACGTTCCGGCACATAAAGTTAAAGTAATGAAAATGAATAAATAAATGTTTTAAGGAGGCAAGTATGAAAAATATATTTAAGAAAAATCAAATTATCATTACTGCATTGGCTATTATGATAGTAATTGCAGGGTATCTGAATTTTTCTGACAGAAACAAAGAAGATAAAGTCGCTGATGTAACCAGCGGTGAAGTATTGGATTATGATACATATTCAGAAACCGCAGGTGACAATATTACCGACGGCAATATGGTATCCCTTGAAGATACGAATGATTTACTGGATGAAACGGCACTGGATGTAACAACAGACGGAGAAAACGATCAGGACGCAGTGGCTGAAAATGAACAGGCAGGCGGTAAAGAAACCGCAGACAGCGGCAAAAAAGATAGCACAAAAGCTGCTGATGCCGGCAGCAAGACTTCCGATTCGGAAGAAGTAGCAGCCTATGACGTTAAAGATAACGGTGAAGTAGCTGTTAGTGATAAAGACCAGGAAACCGGTGCACCCGGAGAAGCCGTGCTGGTAAGCACAACTACAACCCCTGATTTCTTTGCTTCCAGAAAATTAGCAAGAGAACAGACAAGAGCAGTCAATAAAGATGAGTTAATGGCTCTGGTAAACAGTGCAAATCTTTCTGAAAAATCCAAAGAAGAAGCCGTTCAGAACATAATTGAAATGACAGCCATTGCCGAAAAAGAAAATGCTACCGAAACCATGTTAGAGGCTATCGGCTTTAGTGATGTAATTGTAACCATTGAAGGTGAACTGGTAGATGTAGTTGTAAATGCAGTAAGTTTAAATGAACAGGATATTGCTAAAATAGAAGATATAGTAAAGAGGAAAACCGGCGTAGAATCAAAAGATATTAATATTGCTCCGGTTGTAGTTGGGGATTAATAATAAAAGAGACAGTTGCTTACCCGGAAAATACATAACAGATGGAATGGAATAGGCAGCTGCACCTCGTACTCTGTACGAGTTTTTCGGCAACATAGGTATATTCCCATAGCGGGAGATATAAAAAGGACTGATGCATTGTAAGCTGCATCAGTCCTTTCCTTTGTAAAATGAAAGGATTTAAAAAGAATCAGAATGTTAAAAAACGGTAATAATAGTACTATAATACCCGCTAAACAACAATAAAATTATAATAAAAGATTTGCATTTAACAATAAGTTTGATATAATGATTGTATTATAAGCATTATTTGGGACACATGTCATGGTTATATGTTAAAACTTAGGAGGTAATTACAGTGGTTAAGGAGCAAGAGAATAGAAATACTTATCAAATACATGCGGAAAGTAATGTAGGGGAGGTTCAGATTGCCGATGAAGTAGTTGCTACCATTGCAGGTTTGGCTGCCACCGAAGTTGAAGGTGTTGCCGCTATGTCAAGTAATATTACCAATGAACTGGTAAGTAAACTGGGAATGAAAAATCTCTCAAAAGGGGTTAAGATAGAAGTAAGTTCCGATTCGGTTGCAGTAGACCTTTCTCTTACAATGGAATATGGTTACAGCATTCCGAATACCTCCAGACAGGTTCAGGAAAAAGTAAAGTCGGCAATTGAAAATATGACAGGCCTGAACGTATCCGAAGTAAACGTAAGAATTTCCGGTGTAAACATAGATAGAAATAAATAAAACATAAAAAAAATCGTGTCTAATCCGTGCAACCCTTAGATAATTACTATTTAAGGGTTGTTTATGTGTTAATGATACAGGAAAAGAGGGTAACATGAGTAGAAGAGAAATCAGAGAACATCTTTTTAGGATGCTTTTCCGTAAAGATTTTCATGAAGATACCGAATTAAACGAACAAATCAAATTGTATTTTGAATCACTGAACGAACCAAAAGAAGAGGAATTGCAGTATCTGAAGGAACGTTTTCAGAAAATTATTGATAAAATAGCAGAGATTGATGTTATTTTAGCTGAGGCTTCCAGCGGCTGGAAGTTAAACCGTATGGGTAAGGTAGACCTTACCATCATGAGACTTGCCATTTATGAAATCAAATATGATGAAGATATACCTACGAAAGTAGCGATTAATGAAGCGGTTGAAATTGCGAAAATCTTCGGAGGCGAATCCTCAGGATCTTTCGTTAATGGTGTATTGGCTAAGCTTGCCTAATAGTAAGGGTGAAGGATATGGATAATGTTTACTCCGTAACACAGGTGAATTTGTATATTAAAAATATGTTTATACGGGATTATGCCCTTAACAACATCTATATTAAAGGGGAAGTATCTAATTGCAAGTACCATACATCCGGACATATTTATTTTACTTTAAAAGATGATAAGGGGCAGATGGCCTGCGTTATGTTTGCAGGGCAGAGAAACGGATTGCGTTTTCAGTTAAAAGAAGGGCAGAGTGTCATTGCCCTGGGTTCCGTTAATGTTTATGAACGGGACGGAAAGTATCAGTTATACGCAAAAGAAATTATTTTAGATGGTTCCGGAGTCCTGTATCAAAGATATGAACAACTGAAAAACCGTTTGGAGGCAGAAGGGCTTTTCGATTCGGCCCATAAAGTGAGAATACCGGCTTACCCCAATAAAGTCGGTATTGTAACCGCCCGGACAGGTGCGGCGATTCAGGATATCATTAATATTGCCGCCAGACGCAATCCTTATGTCCAGTTGATTCTTTATCCCGCCCAGGTGCAGGGAGAGGGTGCCGCCGAGACAATTGCCAGAGGAATTCGTACTTTGGACAGGCTGGGGGTGGATATTATTATTGCAGGCAGGGGCGGCGGATCTATTGAGGATTTGTGGGCTTTTAACGAAGAGCTTGTAGCCCGTGCCATATATGAATGCAATACTCCGGTTATTTCTGCCGTAGGTCACGAGACGGATGTAACCATTGCAGATTTTGTTGCGGATCTTCGTGCTCCCACACCTTCAGCAGCAGCTGAACTGGCAGTTAAGGATATCAGAGATATTCTTTTTGAACTGGAAGCTTATCACCGTACCTTAAACAGTAGCTTACAAAAGAAAATAGCCGCATACCGCAGTGAAATAAAACATATAACATTACGACTGGATTATGCCAGCCCGATTTATCAGATAAGGCAGAAACGGCAGCAGCTTATAGACATGGAACAGAAATTAAATTTTCAGATGCAGGCTGCAATTACTAAGAAAAGACACCAGCTGGAACTATTTATAGAAAAAATGGACGGCCTTTCTCCATTAAAAAAATTAAACCGTGGATATTCCCTTGTTCTGAACAGTGAGGATAAAATCGTAAACCGCCTTGATAAAGTCAAAGAAGGAGATCAGTTACGGATTTGCGTTACTGACGGCGATATCTATGCCAATGCTTATGAACTGGTAAAAAAGGAAAGAGGTTAAGGTGTTTTGTAATTGTTTAACAACATAATATTAATAAAAGGAATGCTTATGTTTTAATAGGCAGTTTTTTCAACATCCTGATTTGTATGTGTACTAAAGCACACAGAAAGGAGTTAGGTTGAAAAACAAAATACTGTTTTTCAACATCTTGATTTATACGTGCGCCTAAGCGCACAGATAGGAGTTAATATGAAAAAGGAAGATAAGAATCTGGAGACTTCCTTCC
>JAEZSL010000131.1 GCA_023443925.1 Bacillota bacterium
TAAAAGTACGGTTCCCCGGTCTCCCGGTGTAATGGATAGCGGTGCATTGGTTAGAAAATTAATGTATGCACCCGGTAAAATTTTGTTTTGATTGTTCCATGTTCCTGCCATAATAATCCTCCTCTATAATTTTGTATTTAATTCCTGTTTCTGCATTTTTGTAAATGCTTCCTCTTTCCTTATGGAATACTGGATTTCAAAGGTGAAATGCAGTACATTTTCCAGGGTTTCTGCCTTCTTGTTTTTAAGCCGGCAATTGCAAAGTACTTCAAATCCGGCAAGTAAAGCCTGTCCGGCTATCAGGCAGTCACTTTTGATTGTTTCCGTAACATTACTGAAATAGGAAATATCAAAGAACACCTGATGCTTATACATACCCTGAAGTAAATTCGTATAGTTCTGGCTTTTCACATTGATTAAAAAAGACGGCTTCTGATACTCTCCGGGTAAATCTTCATCATATACGGTATAATCCGGATATAATTCCAAAAGCCGGTTTCTTATTGCGTCTTTTATGGAATCAAGCATGTTTTACGCCTCCTCCTTTTGTCCGCCGGGTTTCTTAAACTGGCCAGACACCACACTGCCTGGTGATACGGTATCCGGCAAGCCTTAGGAAATATGTTTGCTGCGGCTATTACCGCGGGTTATATTTTAAAAAGCGAATCAAACGCTGCTCCGAAGCCTTATATACGAAACATCCCCTCATAGGCCTTCTGCATTTCTGCCAGCTGCTCCTCAATACCGATTAGGGTACCGTCAGGAGTAACGGTCAGCTTAGACTTGTCAAACTTACCGGTTAACAGGTCAGCATAACCTGCATTCACAAGCTTTGTTCGGACTGCTGTCCGGATGAGTACATCTTTCATCATTTCTTCCTGTTCCTTCTTTAAGGTTGAACTGGTTCTCCAAAAATCCAGGAGAATATTCTCAAGTTCCTGATGGGTATACATAATGGAATCTGCTTCCTCAATCCTTGCCTCCAGTAAAGACAGCTGTTTTTCCAGATTTTTTTTAACTTCATTTACCTGGTCAAATCTGCTTTTTGGTATATAGCCTTTTAATTCTTCCCTTAAGATCTCCATGGCCTTTTGCGCCATTTCATCTGTAAAACCAAGCTTTAAAAATTGTTCTTTTTTCATATAACCCTCACTTTCAAATACATTATTTTACATGGTTTTGTCCAAGTTATTTGTCTTTATAGTTAACGTCAGAAATACCAAAATGACGAGTTGGTTATATTTCATTTCTATTATGAAAGCTTAATTATAAGCTGAATGTTTTTCTTTAACAGTCGTCGCCCGCCCCTTAAACTTTTTGACCGTTATCCCCTATGCCCTTTGGCATCTACTCTGATTTTTTTAATATTACGTAATACGTAAGTTGTAAGGTAAAAAAATATATACATCTCTTTATATATTTTTTCTCATTAAATAATAAATCTTATTTATTATAGAACCCTTAAACTGTAAAATTGATTTTCCTGACTTAATTTATAAATGTTAACTGCCATTTCTCAGGTTTGAAGCTTTAGTCGACTTGCTTCACAACAATTCTTCTAAAATTACATAAGATTGATCCCAAATCAATAAAGATATAACTAACCTGTTAAATACTCTGCCAGGTCCATATCTGCTTTCTGTTATCAGTCATCAGCTATCAACTATCAACTATCAGTTATCAATTATCAGTTATCAGTTATCAGTTATCAGTTATCAGTTATCTTTTATCTGTTATCTGTTATCTGTTATCTGTTATCTGTTATCTGCTATCTGCTATCTGTTATCAACTTTCAGCTATCCGCTTTCATTAACCAATATCTTTTATCCGTTGATTTCCTGTTTCTGCTTCATGGAAGGTTTCTCATATAATCCATTCCCTGCCTGTCCAATAACCAATGAAATACTTAAATAACATTATACTATCAATTCCGTGTCCTTACGTATTGCGTAAGACTATAATATCACCTATTAAACCAATTGTCAATACGTATTACGTAAGTTTTTTTAAATTTTTTATTTAAATATTGCATTTTACGAAAGTTAATGCTATATTTATAGTATAAACATGCTTAGCAGATCGACAATATAGAAAATTTAGACCATGGTATGATAACAATATCCTATAGGAGAGAAACCTTCTTTTAAAGTATAATCTTATTATAGGAAAGGTACCTTTAAATGGCAAAACTACACGTTGGCTTGCTTAACACATGGGGTATTTTAATTAACAGCCAAACACCAGATAAGGTTTATAGGTTTTCCTAATCAAAACCTAAATACAACAATTCAGGAGTCGGTACTTATGTCAGTTTTACAAGGAAGGATTAAGGAGAGAAGGTTAACATTGGGGTTGACATTACTTGAAGTAGCAAACCGGTTGGGAGTAAAAGAAGCTACCATGCAGCGGTATGAAAGCGGAGAAATTAAAAACATAAAGCATGAAACAATTGTTAAGCTTGCCAAAATCTTTGACTGCTCCCCTGCTTATCTTATGGGCTGGGAAGAAGCTGCCGTACCGACCGTTGCAGCACATAAAGAAGATAATGAGAATTGGACGGCCGAAGAACTGTCTAAAATCGAGGAATATAAGCAGCTGCTTCTTGCAGCAAGGAATCATAAACAGAAGGGTTATTAAAGGGGAGATGTTGATGACATACGAAGACTTACAGAAGCAGCACGGCAATCTGTTTGTAAAAGAAATGGATCTATATGAGGTTGAGGGTTTAAAGGGATTATATGTGGACGGCTGTATTGCTATCGACAAGTATCTGACCTCGAAGGAAAAGGGCTGCGTCCTGGCAGAAGAAATCGGACATCATCTGACTTCTGTGGGCAATATACTGGATCAGACAAAGGATAATAACCGGAAGCAGGAATACCGGGCGCGACTGGTTTCATACGATATTCAGGTTGGGCTGGAAGGCATCATTAGGTGCTATGAAGCCGGCTGTACCAGTCTGTATACTATGGCTGAATACCTGGATATTACCGAAGATTATTTAAAAGATGCTTTAGATGTTTATAGAAACAAATATGGAACTTATGTGGAATACCAAAATTATCTTATTTATTTCTCTCCCTGTCTTGGCGTATTAAAACGCCTTGAATAACAGGGGCAGTAAGTTGCAGCTCACATAAAAATAGATATCAACTGTTTTATAAGACCAGGTAATGAATTAATAATCCATGTACAATATTCCAGACAGGTACAATCTGCCACAGGAATTTTATTTACATAATAAGATTCGAGTGTCAAAAGGTCAATTTTGTGTTTTAATTGAATATATATACAC
>JAEZSL010000168.1 GCA_023443925.1 Bacillota bacterium
CAACGCTGAAGATTTTGTAAACGCGCTGTTCAACTAAAAGGAGATAAAAGAATATGATGACATTGGATAAATTTGAAGAAGCTGCAGAACAGGTCAAAAAAGTAACATTAAGAACAAAGCTGATTTATAGTGATTATTTTTCGGAAACTACCGGCAATAAAGTGTTTTTAAAGCCTGAAAATATGCAGTTTACCGGTGCTTATAAGGTACGGGGAGCATATTATAAGATCAGCACACTGTCGGAAGAAGAAAGGAACAAAGGACTGATCACTGCATCTGCGGGCAATCATGCCCAGGGAGTCGCTTATGCTGCAAAGAGATATCATGCCAAAGCCGTCATTGTAATGCCCACAACCACACCTTTAATCAAAGTAAACAGAACAAAGAGTTACGGTGCCGAAGTTATATTGTATGGGGACGTTTATGATGACGCCTGTAAGTATGCACTTACCCTTGCCGAAGAAAATGGATACACCTTTATTCATCCTTTTGATGACGAGGTAGTCGCAACCGGACAGGGTACCATTGCTATGGAGATCTTTAAGGAAATTCCTACGGTGGATATAATCCTGGTTCCCATAGGGGGCGGCGGTCTGGCAGCCGGCGTATCTACTTTAGCCAAGCTGTTGAATCCCAATGTCAAAGTAATCGGAGTTGAGCCCATGGGGGCAAACTGTATGCAGGAGTCATTAAAAGCAGGCCATATTGTGACTTTACATAACGTAGAAACAATTGCGGACGGCACTGCGGTAAAAACTCCCGGTTCTTCCATTTTTCCGTATATACAGCAGAATATCGATGATATCATAGCAATTGATGATCATGAACTTATTGTTAGTTTTTTGGATATGATCGAAAATCATAAAATGGTTGTAGAGAATTCCGGCTTATTAACGGTTGCTGCTTTAAAACATTTAGACTGCCAGAATAAAAAGGTCGTTTCCATCTTAAGCGGCGGTAATATGGATGTGATCACGGTTTCTTCCATTGTGCAGCATGGACTGATCCAAAGGGGACGTATTTTCACCATAACTGTCCTGCTTCCGGACAGACCGGGCGAACTTGTGAACGTCTCCAGCATAATAGCTGAAAGTCAGGGTAATATCATCCGTCTGGATCATAACCAGTTCGTAAGCATTAACCGCAACAGTGCGGTGGAATTAACCATAACCATGGAAGCTTTTGGCCACGAACATAAAGATGCCATTGTAAAAGCTTTAAAGGAAAAAGGATATAATCCGAAAATCGTACAACCTAAGAACACGTACCGTTAAGTATTATTGTTTTTATTATGAAAAACTGCTGTCTGAAAGATTATTGTATCATTGCCCGATTTTTATTTATATAAGTAATTAACGGACAATGGTACAAAACCATTTCGGATAACAGATAGACTTCGGTATAAGCAGAACTTGCCATGGGCAGGTTTTTATTTTACCGTAAAGTTCTCCAAATATATCTATAATAGAAGCAGCCTTCCGGGCAGGAGGCACATGATGCGTATTATCGGTTGAAATAAGGAGAGTAATATATGGAAGCACCGGAAGCAATAAGGAATGTAATATATGGAAGCAAGTAGGTAGTACCAGCAAATAAAAATAGATAATACCAGCGAAATAAATAGGTAGTACCAGCAAATAAAAATAGATAAGACCAGTGAAATAAATAGGTAGTGCCAGCAAAAAATAGATAAGACCTGTAATATAAAATAGTTAATGTCTTATAAAATAAACATAAATACAATATAAAAGAATTTACATATGCTGTAAAATATGATATAATTTATAAAGTCTTTATATTCTGATTTCATTCAGGTTAGTTGAACCATTCTTCATACCCATTCCCAAACATACTAATAAAATTCTGAATAATCCTGGACTTGTAACTAGCATTAAGCACGGTCTGCCGGGAAAGTTGTACAGGCAGGAAGGAGGTAATAAACTATATTATTGTACGGAACGAAAGTGAAATAGAAGGTAGTATACGGTTAGATAAAACATGAAATAATTCGTATTGACAAAAGATAAGTAATAAGTTATTATTATAACAAGAACATAAGTTCGTGAATGCAAAGGAGATTGAATATGTCAAGGGAAGATAAAACAAGAGCGTTAGAATCAGCATTAGCACAGATAGAGAAGCAGTATGGTAAAGGTTCCATAATGAAACTAGGGGATACGGCAGCGCATATGAATATTGAGACGGTACCTACCGGTTCCATCAGTCTGGATATCGCATTAGGACTGGGAGGGGTTCCCAAGGGAAGAATCATTGAAATTTACGGACCGGAATCCAGTGGTAAGACTACGGTTGCATTACATATGGTAGCAGAAGTTCAAAAGTGCGGAGGCATTGCGGGGTTTATCGACGCAGAACATGCCCTTGATCCGGTTTATGCCAAGAACATTGGAGTAGATATCGATAATTTATACATTTCCCAGCCTGATAACGGTGAACAGGCATTGGAGATAACCGAAACTATGGTACGTTCCGGAGCTGTGGATATTATAATTGTAGACTCCGTTGCAGCATTGGTTCCCAAAGCTGAAATTGACGGTGATATGGGTGATTCCCATGTAGGTTTACAGGCCAGATTAATGTCACAGGCCTTAAGAAAATTAACGGCGGTAATCAGTAAATCCAACTGTATCGTTATTTTTATCAATCAGTTACGTGAGAAAGTCGGTGTTATGTTTGGTAATCCTGAAACAACTACCGGTGGACGTGCGCTTAAGTTTTACTCCTCCATCCGTCTGGATGTCCGCAGAATTGAATCTTTAAAGCAGGGCGGTGACATCATTGGTAACAGAACCAGGATCAAAGTAGTTAAGAATAAAATCGCGCCTCCGTTTAAGGAAGCTGAATTTGATATTATGTTTGGTCAGGGTATTTCCAGAGAAGGCGATGTATTAGATCTTGCGGCTAATGAGAACATCATTATAAAGAGCGGTGCCTGGTATGCATATAACGATGCAAAAATCGGACAAGGCCGCGAGAATGCCAAGAACTACTTAAAAGACAATCCGGAGATTTTTGCAGAAGTGGAAAAGAAAGTACGTGATAAATATAATATAGCTGCTGTTGTTGCTGATTTCTCCAAGAATACGGAAGAAAACCAGTAATCCTGGAATGGAGCAGTAATAGATAAATGAATCAGGATTATATTTATAAATCTAATATTAATCAATTTTAATCCTTCTTATCGTGACTGCTAATCATAGATTATTATCCTTGCTAATTGTAAATTGCCATTGGGATAAGTTAATGAAATTTTTAAATTTTGAGATTGAGTTATAATTATTAACAAAAAACTTAGCAGGACACCTGCTAAGTTTTTTGTTAGTTCTGTTGTGAGTAGCTCTTGTTAAAAATTACTACTGCGATACCGTGGTGATTTACCTTCTGAGACATTCTGAAAGAGTGGGATTCTGCATATATAGTGCCAATGAAGTTTTTTTAATTACAAGAAACAGAAGGTAATGAAATCAATGATTCTCGCTTTTATTTGAACATACCCAAGCTCACAGCTGGGAGTAGGCTGGAGAAACGAAATACTGTTTTCAACAGCTTGATTAATGCATGTGCCTTAGTGTACAGAATGGAGTTAGGTTAAAAAACGAAATACAGTTTTTCAACATCTTGATTTATACGTGCACCTAAGCGCACAGAGGGCGTTTAGGTTGAAAAATAAATATTTCAACCGCAAGTTTGTGCTTGCGCACAACAAACTTGATATGCACAAAGAGCGTGTGCAAGAATAGAGGTTAATATGACAATTACAAAAATAGAAAAGCTGGACAAAGGTAAGTATAAAATTTACATAGATAACGAATATTGTTTCTGCCTCTACCAGAAAGATTTAAGATTATATCATTTGGAAGAGTATTCGGATATTACCGATACGGTTTACCGGGAAATCTATCAAAATACAGTTTTGCGCAGAGCGAAGCAGAAGGCCATGGCTATATTAAAGTTTATGGATCGGACAGAACAGGAACTTGTATTTAAATTAAAACAGGCAGATTATAGTGATACGGTTATTTCTGATGCCTTGTCCTATATAAAAGGCTTTCATTATATTGATGATGAAAGATATGCAGTTAATTATATCCGTTTCAAAAAAGATACGAAAAGTAAAAGGCAGATTTATGCGGAACTAATACAAAAGGGCATTAACAAAGGGTATATAGATGAAGCATTTAGCGAAGAATATGAAAGTGAAGATGATGCAGTCCAAAAGGCGATTGCTAAGAAAACGAAAGATGTAAGCGCCATGACAGAAGAGGAAAAAACAAAGCTTACTGCGAGCCTTTACCGAAAAGGATTCCAGTTAGATTTAATAAAAAAATATATTAATTAAGTTAAAATTCCCGTTAGAAAGTACAATAAGGCATTGTTAAATTATAATCAAAGGTTAAGTTTTATACAATTTAGTATTGAAATTTTACCAATAATGGGATATACTTATAATCGGCAGAAAATTTGATTTTAATTTTACTAAATAGAAAAACGGAGGGCAGAAAATGAGTACGACAGCGCAATTGTCAGCAAGAGAAAGA
>JAEZSL010000185.1 GCA_023443925.1 Bacillota bacterium
CCTTAAGATTACGCAGGACCTTATTGAAATCCGAGGTGGTTCCAATGCAGGAATTCTCTACGGAATACAGACGTTACGGCAGATTCTTGAAAATAAAGGTGCTGTACTTCCCTGTCTTACCATAGACGATCTGCCGGATATGCCAAACAGAGGTTTTTATCATGATGCGACAAGGGGCAGGATTCCTACGATGGAATCTTTAAAAGCGCTTGCGGATATATTGTCCTATTATAAAATAAACCAGCTTCAGTTGTATATCGAACACAGTATTCTGTTTAAGGATTTTAGTGAAGTATGGCGGGACGACACACCTTTAACCGCAGAGGATATTCTGGAATTTGATTTATATTGCAAGAATCTTCATATTGATTTAATTCCGTCCCTGGCAAGCTTCGGACACCTGTATAAAGTTTTAAGTACGGCTTCCTTTACGGAGCTGTGTGAACTGCCGGAGGCGGATAAACAGCCCTTCTCCTTTTTTGAACGTATGGCCCATCATACCCTGGATATTTCAAGGGAGGAAAGTTTTGATTTTGTAGTTAAAATGCTGGAGGAGTACATGCCTTTATTTTCTTCCGGGTATTTCAACCTCTGTGCGGATGAAACTTTTGACCTTGGCATGGGGCGGAGCCGGGAACTGGCTGAGAAGATCGGCGTAAATGATATGTATATTAACTTTGTTAAAAAGATCTGTGACTATATTATTTCCAAAGGGAAGATTCCTATGTTCTGGGGAGACATTATCTGCGGTATGCCGGAATACATTAATAAGCTTCCCAAGGAAACCATTTGCCTGAACTGGGGCTATGCGCCTGACCAGAGTGAGCAAGGCACAAAAGATCTTTATGAAGCCGGAGCCATTCAGTATGTGTGCCCGGGGGTAGGAGGCTGGAACCAGTTAATTAATCTGGTAAGAGGTTCTTATGATAATATCAGCAGAATGTGCACCTATGGTTATAAATATAAGGCTATAGGGGTACTAAATACGGACTGGGGCGATTATGGACATATTAACCATCCGGAATTTTCCACCACCGGTATGATCTACGGGGCAGCATTTTCCTGGAATAAAAACATTCCAGAGTTCGATGCGATCAACCGGGAGATATCCAGGCTTGAATATGGAGATTCCAGTGAGGCCTTTGTTGGTATCGTCGCGGAAATCGCAGCCAAAACCGAAGCCAGCTGGTTTGAAATTGTATGCCACAAGGAATTAACGCAAAACCGCCTTACCGGTACACCCTGGTCACCGGTACTTAAAAGTATTACCTGGGAGAAGGTAAAGGCCGCCAATTCCTTTATTACAGAGAAAATTGAAGAACTTTACCGGCTTCTTTCAAAGGCAGGACAGGATAAGCGGTATCTGTACGGGGCATATATTCTGGCGGCGGAAGGTATAAAGCTATGGAATGAAGCAGGCGCAGTCATTGCCCTGGGAGAAGAAAAAGACCGTATAAATACCCAGGCGGGGGAGATTGCCGTTTCATTGGAATATTGGTATCAGGAATATAAAAAATTATGGAGGAGCGTCAGCAGAGAGTCCGAACTGTACCGGATTGGAGAAGTGGTATTCTGGTATGCGGATCAACTCCGGGGAGCTGGCGGAGACAAATAAATTCAAAAACAGTATTTTTTCTTAATAATTTAGCATAATTATACTGATATCGACAAAAATATTCAATGTAATATTGATAAATGTGACATAATATGGTAACATTATATTGTCTTTTGCCAACCAACACCATAAAAGGCTTAATGTCCATACAAATTATGCTGAATAAAACAGCCATAGACCGCTATGGGTATTAAAAAATATGAAATTGATGCGACATGATATATCCTGTATCTGGGCACTTGGGGTATATATAGCTAGTAGTGCAACCGGCAATTTTTATATTTTTTATAGAAACAGTAGGGGTAGTATATTGTTTCTATTTAATAATTGTAGGGGAATTCTAACTGTACGTACTCCCAGTAAATCTATTTGTATTAGTGGGAGCTATAATTTATATACGAAAAAAGCAGCGGGGAGCTGCTTTTTTTAATGTAAAGGATTCAAGGATTAAATGCTCATGCCGGCTGGCTTGATTTTTGCGGAGTAAAATATAAATAGATAAGACAAAATATAACCAGTGGCCATGCTGGACAGAGTAAGGCAGATACTGTTCTTTTTAGCGCCGGAACACAGTAAAAACGGCAATGTTAACTTTAGTTGACAAATTTCAAAGGCTGCTTGGTAGACTTTGTTGACACCGGGTTCTATAGTTTAATTACATAAATCAAGTAATCATAAACCATCAGGAAAGCTTAATCAAACAAGGAGGTCTTATAATGGAATTTAAAGACAGGTTAATAGAATTAAGAAAAAGCAGCGGCTGGTCCCAGGAAGAACTGGGTGATAAACTGGAGGTGACCAGGCAGACCGTATCAAAATATATTTTATGCATTAAGGGAAGGATAAAGGAACCACATTGAATTAAATTAAATAATATAATAATAGGAATAGGACGGTTACAAAAAATCGTCTTATTTTTTAGCCTGCTGTTAATATTGTCAGACGGGTACGGTAAGCAGCAGGAATTTCGATAATCAGTAAATCAGGAGGGATAATGTTATGATTAAAATAGAGATTTCATTGGATCAGGTTAAGTATGGCGAGATTGCAAATACGGTTATTCCCATGGTAATAGATAAACTAGCCGCCAGGGAGGATTCCGGAAGATTTATGCAGATATTAAACGGGCTGGATCAACTGCCGGGTTCTCTTGCCAAGACAGCATTAAACTCTTTACCTGAAAGTGCAAAAGAGGAAATGACGGTTTATTTCTTGGATAAATATAAGGGTAAAATAATGGATTTTATTAACGGGTTCGCAGATGAAAATCAAATCAGTGCGGAAATAGAAAAAATTAAAATATCAAGAGAACCGAAAGTCCACTAAGGGAAAACCGGTTTAACTTAATATTAGTTTAAGGCGGACAGGAATTTTACCGGTCATTATCTCCAGGTGAAGGACAAGAAACCGGAATTTATAAACCACAAGTAACCAAGGTAATACCCGTATATCAGGAAGCGGTGGAATTTTTATCTTTTAAGTAATTAATATTATTAGAAAAAGCCGACTGCTCATTATTTCTTTCTGATATACGGGTAATTTTGGTTGCCTCCAGAAAGGTAAACCGTTGCAATACTTCTGAATACTATACTTCACATCTTAAACCGCATAATAAATAAGGTAATCGATTCCTCCGGCAAGCAGCAGGAGGAGAGCACTGGCAGTAAGTATAACTCCGGTTATACTAAACTTTTTAAAACGGTTCCGCCACTCATATTCAAAATTATGGGAAACATCAGTTTTATGGGTTAATAACATTGCGGCAGACAGTAGGAGCCCGAAAGCACCGGTAATACACAAGGTGCTTCTTACTGCCGGCAGAATACCCGAAACCCTGCCGTGTACCATAAAGGCAGAGGTGATGCCGCTTATTAAAATTATAATACCACTCAGTATAAATCCAATTACAATTGATTTAACGGTATCCTGAAAATATTCTTTCACATTCATCTAGTTACACTCCATTCTGACTGCCGGATAAAGGCTTAACTGTCTTTATTGTACAAATGACAGGCGACAAAATGACCGTCTCCCGCATTTTTTAATTCCGGGGTACATTCTGAACAAACAGGAGTTGCATATTTGCACCTGCTTTTAAATAGGCAGCCTTCCGGCGGGTTTATAGGGCTGGGGACATCACCGTCTAATTTTATGATGCTGCGCTGGCTTTCAATAACCGGATCCGGGATTGGAATGGCGGAGAGCAAAGCCTGTGTATAGGGGTGAAGCGGATTCTGGTACAGTTTATCTGAAGTGGTGATCTCAACGATTTTACCCAGGTACATAACTGCCACCCGGTCGGATATATGCTTTACCATGGACAGGTCGTGGGCGACAAACAGATAGGTTAGTTTCATTTCTTTTTGCAGCCGTACTAAAAGGTTAACAATCTGGGCCTGTATGGATACGTCCAGTGCCGATATCGGTTCATCCAGTATCAGAAATTCAGGTTCAACAGCCAGTGCTCTTGCGATACCAATCCGCTGTCTTTGTCCCCCGGAAAATTCATGTACAAATCTGCCGGCATGTTCCCGGTTTAATCCCACCAGATTTAAATAGTTATATATTTTTTCATCCCGGTCTTTCTTATTCTCGGATAGCTTGTGGATATCAATTCCTTCTGCTACGATGTCAGCTACCGTCATTCTGGGGTCCAGGGAGGCATAGGGATCCTGATAAATCATCTGGACATTTTTCCGGAAAGCTAGTTTATTCCTGGACTTTAGTTCATGGATATCCTTGCCCTTATAATAAACATTACCGGCAGTTTTATTATATAAACCGATACAGGTACGCCCGCAGGTAGTCTTTCCGCAGCCGGATTCCCCTACCAGTCCCAGGGTCTCACCTTCAAAAATACGGAAGGACACATGGTCTACGGCTTTTAATATGGAATTACTGTTCAGCTGAAAATATTTATCTAAATTTTCTGCCTCCAGTATTACGTTTTCTTCCTTCATTGATTTTCCTCCCTGTTTTGCTGTGGGGTTAGCTCCTGGAAAAAGGGATTGGCTTCTTTGGGTGCCATAGGGTGGTGCAGCCAGCAGGCAGCGGCATGCCCCTGTGTGAAATCGGTCATCCCCGGTTCCTCCTCGCAGCAGATTTCCATGCAATACTGGCATCTGGAGGCAAAGGGGCAGCCTTCCGGCGGAGCGATCAGATCCGGCGGAACCCCCGGGATGGAATCCAGTTCCTGTTTGTTTACCAGATCAAGTCTTGGAACGGCTTTTAACAAAGCCTGGGTATACGGGTGTTTTGAACGGTAGAAGATATCTTCACTGTAACCGTATTCTACAATTTTGCCGCAGTACATTACCATAATCCTTTTGGCAGCATTAGCCACGACACCCAGGTCATGAGTGATTAAAATTACAGCGGTATTATTTTCTTTTTGCAGCAGCTTAATAAGATCCATAATCTGTGCCTGAATGGTAACATCCAGGGCGGTGGTGGGCTCATCCGCTATCAGGAGTTTGGGATTGCAGGCAAAAGCTATGGCTATCATAACCCGCTGGCGCATACCGCCGGAGAACTCATGGGGATATTGCTTTACCCGGTTTTCAGCGTTGGGGATTCCCACCATACGGAGTATTTTCTCCGCTTCTTTTAAGGCTTCCTTTTTCTTTAGCTTCCGGTGCATAATGAGGTTTTCAGCAATCTGCCTGCCAACGGTCATGGTTGGATTTAAGGAGGCAAGAGCATCCTGAAAAATAATGGCACTCTCACCGCCCCGGTAAGTACTTAATTCCTTTTTATTAAATTCCAGTACATTTTTCCCCTGATATATAATTTTACTGCCGGGTTTAATCTCCATATTACCGGAACTATTTAATCTTAAAATGGTGCGGGCTGTTACGGATTTACCGCAGCCGGATTCCCCAACAATAGCCAGGGTTTCCCCTTCCATAAGCTCGAAGGAAATATTTCTTACGGCCTGTACTTCGCCTGCATAAGTATGATAAGAAACCCGCAGATTCTCTACTTTTAATAAATTACTCATCTTAATTTCCTCCTACTTCCGCATTTTTGGATCAAGGGCATCTCTTAAACCATCACCGAAAAGATTAAATGCCAGTACGATGAGACATAAAACGGCTGCCGGGAAAAACAGCTGGTTCGGGTAAAATTCCATGGTGGTCTGTCCAAGGGAGATTAAAATTCCCAGGCTTGTGTTTGGAGCCTGAAGCCCCATACCCAGAAAGCTTAAGCCGGCTTCCGTAAAAATATAATCCGGAATACTGGAGGCAAGGTTTAAAATCAGCAGCCCCAGTGTATTGGGAAGCAGATGTTTGGTTATAATGCGGAAGGGGCCGGCACCTAAAGTAATGGCTGCCATGATATATTCCGATTCTCTTAGCTGCATGATCTGGCCCCGGACCTGTCTGGCCGTTCCGCACCAGGAGGTCAGGCACATTGCAGTCAAAAGTGCAAACAGACTATTTCCCAGTACCATCATTACCAGCATAGTTATCAGCAGGGAAGGCAGGGAGGTGATTACTTCAATGATACGCATCATTACATTGTCCGTAACCCCACCGAAATAAGCCATAATACCGCCGTAAGCACAGCCGATGACAATCTGTATAAGGGTACATACAATGGCTACGATAAGAGAGGCCCTTGCACCCAGCCACACTCTTGAAAACAAATCCCTTCCCAGGTTATCCGTTCCGAACCAATAAGCAGCCGAGGGAGGAAGATTTTTATTTTTTGCAACGATTGTGGTGAAATCATAACCCCGCAGATTTGGACCGATGATAACTAAAACAAGAAACAGAAACAGGATTATAAGGGAACCCAGGGCTATGGGGTTCTTACGGAGCCGTCTTGCGGCATCCTGCCAGTAAGTAAGGGCAGGCCTTACCATCAGGTCACTGTTTAAGCGGCCGTCTTCTACTCTTTTAAAACGGTTTTGTGATATAACTGCCATCTCATCCTCCTATCGTCTTCCGCCCTGAATGCGGATTCTTGGATCAATTACCGTGTATAAAATATCGGTTATATAGATTATGATAATATACATGGCGGCAATGATTACCGTCTGCCCCATAACAACCGTTACATCCCTGCCGGAAACCGCATTAACATAATATAATCCAAGTCCGGGGATAGAAAAAATCTTTTCTATAAAAAAGGAACCGGTAATACACATAGCCATAGACATGGGAAGGTAAGTAATAACCGGTATAAAGGAATTCCGGAGAACATGCTTTCTTATAATCTGCCACCGGTTAAGGCCCTTTGATTCCGCTGTCAGTATATAATCCTGGTTCAGGACATCCAGCATGGAAGTCTTGAGAAGTCTGGTATAAACGGCAATGTAAGCAAAACTGCCGGTAACCGTGGGAAGCACAGTATATTCAAAACCTCCGAACCAGGCATTCCCGCCCTTTGGCCATCCGATAACCGGAAACCATCCAAGGCTTCCGGCAAATATTTTCTGAAGCAGCAGTCCTAATATCAGATGGGGAACCGAAATCAGCAAAATGGATAAGGAGACTACCCCGTAATCGATCCAGGTTCCTTTTTTTACAGCTGCAATAATACCAAGCAGCAGTCCAAAACCGACTCCCAGGATTAACTGGCCGATACCTAAGCGCGCGGAGGCAGGCAGCTTTGCTTTTATGATAGAGGGAACCGTTTCACCGGGAAATATAACCGATTCGCCGAAATCACCTACGACCATTCCTTTTATGGTAATGGCATAACGTTCCAGCAGCGGTTTATCCAGCCCGTATTTCTTATACAGGTTTTCTTTTATCTGTTCAGGAAGCCTTTCAGCCCGTTCCGTCAGGGCATCTCCCGGCAGGGCGGCCAGTAAAAAGAATGTTGCGGTGGCGATGATAAACAGGGTAAACAACATGGTAATAAATCTTTTGATACTATATTTTAACAATTCACTCACCTCTCCCTTTTTAAGTGACATAATAAAAGGGGCTGTGGGAACAGCCCCCGCAATTATCTAGTTATTACGTCCCGAAATATAAGCCCTGCTGAATTCATAATTCGTACCGAATAACGGTGTGCTTAAATTTTTTACATATGACTGGATAAAGATCTGCTTATTTGTATAGTAGAGAGGCAGTACACCTGCGTTATCTGCGATAAGGTTTTTCTCAAGAGCCCCATAGGTTTCGATTCGTTTCCCTGCATCACTTTCCGTTGCCAGACTCTTAAAAAGCTTATCATACTCTGTGTTATTATAACCGCCGAAGAATTTCGCATAACCGCTTCCGGTAATCCAAAGGTCAATAAAGGTCATAGGATCATTGTAATCTCCATTCCAGCCATTGGACAGTAAGTCATAATTATTGCCGTCACGTTCCGTTACGAAAGTGCTTCGGTCAGCAAGTACGTTAATTTCTACTTTAATACCTAATTTATCTTCCCATTGCTGTTTATAATATTCCTGGCTGGATTTTTCCTGTACCGTGGCGCCGGTGGTTATAAAGGTTAAGGTTACCTGGCTCAGGTCAGAGCTTTTACCCTCTTCCGCCAGTCCTTCCTGAAACAGTGCCTGGAGTTTGGCGGGATCATTATTATATTCCCCGGCAAGTGCCTTTAAAGGTTCCTCTTTTACACTGCGAAATTCCGTATCTCCAACCAGGAGGCCATATGGAAGGAGACCGTAAGCCGGTACATTGATTCCGTCGTAAATCAATTCGTTATATTCTTCTCTGTCTATGGAAAGGGATAAGGCCAGACGGATCTTTGCATTATTCATCAGGCCGGATTTACCGCCGGTATGCTGGTTAAAACCAATAAAGGTGACATTCGGATAAGTTGCAGATACATAGTTTAACTGTCCGGCATCTGCCAGCTGTTTCCACTTGTTCACATATTCCGCAGAGGCTTCTGCAACATCCAGCTGTTTCGATTCTAAAAGCAGGGATTGTGTAGCCGGTTCTTCGGCAACGGTAAATACCACCTTTTGCAATTTAACATTGCCGGCATCCCAGTAATCCGGATTCTTTTGTAGTACCATACTGTTTTCTTTTACCCAGTCTGTAATGGTAAAGGGACCATTGTATACCTGTTCCGTCAGATTGGTAGCATAGGTTTCACTTCCCTTTTCGATTATGTCAAGGCGTACCGGATAAAAGCATACGTTGGCCAGTTTTTTGATAAAGTACGGAGTAGGAGAGGTAAGTGTAATTTCCAGCGTCTTATCATCCGGTGCTTTCACACCAATTTCTTCTGCTTTTACTTCTCCGTTGTAAAACTTCTCAGCATTTTTTATATCATATGCCATAAAAGAATATGCAAATGCTTTTTCCGGGTCTAATAAACGCAGAATAGAGTCAACATACTGGCCTGCCGTAACCGGCACTCCGTCCGACCATTTATAATCACGCAGCTTAAAAGTGTAAACCAGTCCGTCTTCGGACACTTCATAGGATTGTGCACCTGCATTGGAGATGACATCATTACCGTTCTCATCCGTAAAAGTCCGGAAAAGACCTTCCTGTACCTGGGAGAGTATCTGGAATTCGGAAGAGTTACGGACATCGCTTACGTCCAAGGTCAAAGGCTCATCGAATTTTAAATATAAGGTCTGATCCGCATCGGGAGCATCCTCAGCTGATACATTACCGGAACTGGATTCCTTGGTACTGTCTACATTCGTTTGTCCGCTGTTCTCCTCGGACACAGATTCTGTTTTACCCGTATTGCTGGCAGCAGTGTTCGAACTGCAGCCGGTAAGGTTTCCTACTGCAATAAATAATACGAGAAACACTGCCAATAACTTGGAACTTCTTTTAAACATACTTCTTATCCTCCTAAAATTATTCAAATTTAAATCCCCAAAGATATGTACCGGAATCCTTTATCTATATTTATTCCAGAACATTTCACACTATTCATATAAAGTTAATATGAATTAAATAACGCAATTTGTATTCTAGCACCGGACATTTTATTTGTCAATACCGAATTTGTATGGCTGGGGTGAACATTTTACGGAAGGGTGACCGGACTTCATGAGAATTGAACTAAATTTACTCAGCCGGTTATAAAAATTATATAGAATAAAACAGGTTTAGCAATAAGAAAACAGGTTTAACAATAAAAAAACAGGTTTAACATTAAGAAAACAGGTAAACGATAAGAATGCTGGGTATGCCGGGTAAATCCGGAGAATATAAAAGGAGGATACCTCCATACAGACTTTTCAGTCTCATGAGAGTATCCTCCTTAGAGTATCTTCCTTTTTAGTTCGAAAGACTTTTTTTACGTGTTACTTGGTAAGTTCAAACTCCGCATAAAAGGTCTGGCCGTTAATGGTTTTTACAAGTCTGTAATTGCCAGTCTCCAAAGCTGGATTTAACTGACCAAGATCTACTATAAATTCCTGTTTAGTCCCAGGTGCAACGGAATAGGCGATAGCGGCAAAAGCCAGATCCTTAACAGCCGGCACAACTTCCCAGTCTGTACCGTTTAATTTTTCGATACTGTAATCAGCACCGTAGAAGATATCTTCCGTACTGTTGTTGCTGATAAAAAGTTTTAATTTCTTTGCGTTTGCCGGTAAGGAAGTTTTATTCAGGGTGATATCAAGGTTAGTATTTGCTGCAGTATCATCTGTATCAGCGGTTTCCGGATTAGTAACCGGCATGGTATCCCAAAAGGCGTTAAAGGCTTTATCATCCACCTTAAAGAAACCGACCTGGGTATCATATACATAACCGCCTTTAAAGAGTCTTAAGGAAGTAATCAGATTGTCTTTTGTTTTAATATCAATAAATTTCTGGCTGTCATAATCCGTATTTTCGACTAACATATCCATATTTTCGCCAATAGGTACAGAGTTGTAAAGACTGTCTAAAAAGGCGTAAAACGCATCATCCGTATTGCCGGCCTTTACTTCGTTCATGCCGTTATTCCAGCTGTTAAAGCTTTCCCACTGGTAAGAAGCTACAGTATCCTTTAAGTTTAAAAGATTAAAATAATCCGCACCGCTGTTTAACGTCATACCACCGAAGCTGTCATACAGTTCACAGCCGAAACCGCCGCCCTCATATTCATAATAAACCATTAACCGGTGGTTACTGTCATAGCCTTTTACGGTATATACGTCTCCTTCACCGATGGTGGAAGCAAATTCTTTTGCATAATCATCCTGGCTGCTCCATTCATTGATATTGCCGGTGGTTCTTCCTAAATAGTCCCCTCTTAAGTTTAATACTTCATCTTTATTTAAAGTCATACCATCCGGTGTAGCAAAGGTAGTTGCACTTTGTATATAAATATGTCCTTTGTAGACAAACAGCGGAAGCATCCGGGCCTTAATTTCGGCGTTCTGGGAAGGTATTTCCACCAGAGGAACCGTAATTCCCTGTGTCTTGGCACTATCCGTACTTGTGGTATTTTCTACGGAAAGTATGCCGTTGTTACTCTTAGGAGATACGCCATTTGCCATGTTTACGGCAGCAGTGCCTGCAGCGATGATAACTGCCATACTGGCGGCAGTAAGGGCAAGTTTCTTAAGAGCCGGGTATTTCTTTTCATCCTTTTGGTTTAAGGCTGCTTTCATTTTTTTCGCGGTTTTTTCGTTAAAGTCTTCTGATATATTAAGTTGATCCAAAGCTTTCACATAATTATTTCTATTCATATTCAAAACCTCCGATTAATTGTGATTTCAACAAGTTACGTCCTCTCGCCAGCCAGGTTCCGATGGTTGCCGGGTTCTTCCTCAGTATTTCTGCTATTTCTTTAATAGAATAATCTTCATAATAGTGTAAATGTATTACGGTACGGTATTTATCGGGAAGCTTTAATACCATTACCAGAACTCCACTGTCCTCCTCCGGCATATAACTGACTTCTTCGCTTAGGGGAACCGTCCGTTTGTTCCAGGAAGATTTTAATTGATTTTTACAGTTATTTATCGTAACCCTGATCAGCCAGGCTTTTTCGTGTTCTTCATTCTCAAAGCCGCTTCCTTTTTTAATTAGACTGACAAAGACATCCTGGACGATGTCTTCCGCATCTGCTGTATTTTTTACATAGGTGAAGGCCAGCTTAATTAACATTTTCGAATATTTATTTAGGATTTGCTGTATATATTCATCGGTACCAAATGAATACTCCATATGCTTCATCTCCTTTCACTTATAATACAACTGGGAAATTGGAAATTTTTCATTTTAATAAAATTATTTTAAAAAATTTGCTAATAAATTTTTTAGAAATTTAGTTCGTGTGTCAAAAGGTCAATTTTTTATCTGGAATGAATCCTGGTGTAATATTTTCTGTTAGATAAAGGTTCAAACTGATTTATACAGCGGCCCAGGCAAGGGGCTGACCGGAACGAAGTATCATGCTATCATAATTTTGTAAGTTTTATTAATATTACCACAAATTTACCATATTTAGGGATTACAATCCATAAGATAAGTTTTGCCGTTATTATTTCATTAAATCCTTCGCAAAACTTGAAATAAGTTTACCACGGTTTTTCCTGGCAAAATCCAGGAAGACATAGCGCTTGGCAAGATATTTCGAAATAGAAATCCATGCATGGCATAAAAACCGCATTTTTTACCGAGGGTAATTTACTTTTGATTATTTACCTGGTGTAAAAGCGGTATGCGGCCAGACTGCCCGCTGATGGATTAAGGATTTCAAAAAAATATTACTACCAGGAGGAAAAGAACATGATTCAAGTAGAACACGTTCAAAAGACCTTTCAGGTCGCAAGACGTAATTCGGGTATGAAAGAGGCCTTTGCAGCCTTGTTTAACAAAAAGTACGAATACGTCCGGGCTCTTGACGATATTTCCTTTACCATTCGTGACGGTGAGATGGTGGGGTATATTGGCCCAAACGGTGCAGGAAAAAGCAGCACCATTAAAATCTTAAGCGGAATATTAACACCGGAGAGCGGGAGTTGTCTGATTAACGGACGAATACCCTGGAAGGACAGGTTACAGCATGTCCGGGATATCGGTGTGGTATTTGGACAGCGGTCTCAGTTATGGTGGGATGTACCGGTTATTGATTCCTTTGAACTACTTAGGGACATCTACAAGGTTTCGGAAAAAAGCTATAAGGAAAGCCTAGAGGAACTGGTTACCCTGCTAAATCTGGCGGAAATTATTAAAACCCCTGCCAGACAATTATCTTTAGGACAAAGGATGCGATGTGAAATTGCAGCGTCCCTTCTTCATCACCCAAGTATTCTATTCTTAGACGAACCAACCATCGGTCTGGATGCCGTATCCAAAATAGCCGTCAGAAATTTTATTCTGGATCTTAATAAAAGGCATAACACCACCGTTATTCTTACGACCCATGATATGCAGGATATTGAGGCATTGACAAAGCGCATCATACTCATCGGAAAAGGAAAGATTCTTATGGACGGGGATC
>JAEZSL010000225.1 GCA_023443925.1 Bacillota bacterium
TTAATGAGTTGCTCATGGTAAAAATCCTCCTACGCGTAAAGTTTTTCTTACATTTTACCATGAATTCAACACTCGTTCCCTAAATAGTTAGTCTCTTAGTGCGAAAAATATTTACTCCTCAGAGCTGTCCTGACAATTTTTCAGATTACAAAAGTATTTATTAATTGAGTATAACATGTACTTTGTGGATACGTCCAATTCCTCGCAAATGGGTGTCCGTAATTTTATTGCCTCATTGGACAAATAAAGGTAAAACGGCATAGTCAAAATTGACTATGCCGTTTTACTGTACAAATACTATTATTTGGGGCTGGCTTTATATAAGCCGCCTTATTTTTCTTTTGAAGTATTCTGATTCAATATATTAAGATTACTGCTGGCCTGACATACGTTTTTCTTGTTCTGCAATCATTTTCTTAACCATCATACCACCAACGCTGCCGTTCTGATAGGAAGTCAGGTCGCCGTTGTATCCGTGTTTTAAAGGTACACCGATTTCACCTGCAACTTCATATTTAAAACGATCTAATGCTTCTTTTGCCTGAGGTACTTCTGCTCTGTTTCTACTTGCCATAATAAACGCCTCCATGTTCTTATTTTGAATCCTTTTAGTCAGTTTTTTTGTGTGTGGTTCAAAATAATTCTGTGTTGTTGTTTGTTACGCTATTATTATGTGCAATATGTTTTTTAATAATCAGGTAATTTTTAGAAATCATAAATTAATTTAATCCAAAATATAAAATTTAATCCTGTTCTTTTTAAATTAAAATAATATAAAAAGTTTATTATAAATCGAATCATCCGTATACTAAGATTAACCCGAAAGCAATGCTATCCTTGCGGATTCACATGTACTATATACGTTTCATATGGTTTTGTATCCGTTTTGGGACTTAAATAAACTACCTCGCCCATGGCTTTTAAAGCCTCATCATTTAAGTCAGTAAATTTATCTCTCTCAAGCTTTCCTACATAAAGATATTCAATATTATATTTTAAAATTAAAGATTGCAGCTGCTCATAATCTGATGCCGTATAAATACTCTCAATATCTTCCGCCCGCTCATTCAGCACTTTTGTATTTCCCCGCCATAACCATTCATGGACATACCAGCCTAATAGCGTCGGCAGGCCGGTAGCTGCCGAAACACGCTCATAGTCAGAATAGCTGTCTCCATTGGCCTCCAGAATGACCGGTGTTCCTTTCACATTATTATTCAGCCACTTTATTGCCTCAAAATCATCCGGCATTTTATCTTTTAAAAATGCCTGTGCATCCAGACCTTCATAACCCGATGTCTGAAAGATATTGCCGTACCAGGCTTCTACAGAAACTTTGGAATACCACAAACTGCTTATAAACAATAGAAAGGTTATAATCGTAAATTTAATCTGCCATTTAAACCGGAAGTCTTTCATAAATTTCGTAAAAATAAAGCCGCTGCTGACACCAAACAAAATAAATGCCTGATAGGTTAGTTTAAACATTGTGTTGGCCCTTTTATAATCTCCGGAATAAATATCTTTTACATAAATCAACTCCGGAATCAGTACCAGTCCCATGGCACATAGACCAAGGATGAGAATAAACAGATCAGATATATTTAAGGAGGATACAAAACGGATTAAAGGATTTGTAGCAAATAAAGTTTTGGTTTCGTCCGATCCGTCTTTGCTTTCTACTTCTGTAGAATTACCCGCAGAATACTTCATCAGCAATTCTATTAACAATCCCAGGATCAGGGCAACCGGCAGCCCCCATAAAATTATCAGCTGATATATGGGGGTGTGGGCTTGAGCAAGTCGGATCTGGGTTGAAATCTGCTTAAACTTCAAGGTAAAGGGCAGCGCAGTTATTTCTGCAATTATAATTACTGCGATTCCTTCTAATGCAGTAAGCCATATAGGTTTTAATAAGCTTCTCAGCTTAATGAGCATACCTTTTTTCGGGCTGTAAACCACCAGATTGGTTAACAGGATGACTGCGCCTGAAACAACATAATATATAGGATAATCCCAAAAATTAGTTGTTTTAAACAGACCGATTAAAAACCCGATTAAAATAATAAACGGATTAAATATTTCCTTCCATATACCAGGTTTTGGCAAGGCTGCTTCCTGCAAGAAGCTTTCTGTTACCTTCTTTCTGGACTGGAGCCAGCCGTACAGGATTGCTAACACCGTAAGGACAAATATAATATTGATTACATGTGCGTGCAAATCTCCCAGAACAAAGGAATAGTTGGGAAATTCATGAATGGTTTTATCCTTGGTTTCCGGATTATAGCCGATAAACCTTGTTGAATTGGGAAACCAGTAGTTTGAGGTCTTCTCCTTAATACCCAGTATAGTCCGTGCAATAGGGATCAGCCAATAATACAGTGTAAAATGCAGGTTTCCCGCCAGAGAAACCCCCGCTCCGGATAATATTCCCGCAATGGCCGGAGATTTTTTATGTTTTATCCCTGAATCTTTCAGAAAATTCCTGGTTACATTGTATACCAGGGAATACGGCAGCACAAAAGCAAAGGCTGCCAGCGTCATCAGCATCAGGTTGTAGCCGACATTCACGGTGACGCCGGATATTCTGGTCATAAATGCCGCCATGTACTGGCCTACATAATAATAATTAATGGTTTTGCCGGCAAACCATAAATCTTTGGGAGGCATATAATCTCCCCGGATCATAGCAGCCATAAAACCGTAATCCATAAATTTTTCCGTTCCGTAGGCTTCCGGCTTGAACCCACGTATATATGTCCAGACAATAAAGAAGATCAAAAATAACAATTCTTCCGATACCATAGATCTTATCTTATCCGCTGATAACATTCTCTTAATCCGCGCTGTCTTTAATCTTGCCAATAAAATTACATTTAAAGCGATACAGAATAAAACAATAAGTACACAGGAACCCGATGTAAATTTTAAAATTTTTAAAGAGGATAAGAGCCACATAAGGTAGCCGGATACAGCTAAACCGATGGTCTTGGAAAAAAGGTATCCGTTGTCATGATAATTAGAAAATAGTCTCTGTGATAGGGGAAGAAATGTAATGCCAAACAAAAGAAGTACAACCCACCATTTAATAAAAGCAGTAAAATCATCTCTAAGTAATAATTTTGCCAATAGCAGAAAGAGAACTCCAAGTATCACCCGGAGCAGAAGTTTAATTATATTGCCGGATTTTATACGGCCCCGCACTGATTTTACATTCCCCATAGCAGTCTCCCATCTGTCTTTATTAAATATATTTATTCATAGCATTAAAATCTTTCAAAGCCTGTATACCAATGTGAAAGATTTTCTTCATATTTATGGAATTTACGCCGCCCTGTCTCGGACGGAAGGTAATAGGCAGGTATTTGACGGGCAGCTTCTTTTTACCGTAAATAACGGATATCAAAACATTGGATAGATTATAATCCTTTGGTACCAATTCGATATTTTCCTTTAAAATATCAGCCTTCATCAGGCGGTAAGGGGTATTGGCATCTTTTACGGATACATGGAAACAGAGCTGTAATACGATTTTTAAAGTTCTCGTAACAAAAACACGTAACAGGCCATCCTGCCGCTTTTTTCTGTACCCTATTATCATGGCATTCTTATTCCTGAGTTTCCAAAACTCCCAGAATTCTTCCGGAAGGGTCTGACCGTCTGAATCGGTCTGAAAGATATAATCTGCTCCTTGTTCAATACCGTAGTGATAACCGTAAAGTATAGTGGCTCCATGTCCTCCGTTGGATTTTGTCAACGGTTGAAAACCAGGCCTTGCTTTTGCTTCTTCTTTCATGATGGAATAGGTAGAATCCCTGCTCCCATCATCAATTATGACCAGTTTACTGCCGTTCCCGATCGTTTCTGTAATCTGGTACCATTCCTCTATAATATTTCGGATATTTTCTTCTTCATTGTAAGCTGGAATTACAATATACAGTTTATCCATTCAATCCTCCGTTGAATATATCAAGTGCACGCCTTACCACAGCATCCATATTGTAATAACGATACTCTGCCAGCCGCCCCAGGAATATAACGTTCTCTTCCTTATCCATTTCCGCCTGGTATAATGCAAATTGCTCCTTACAGTCCTTAGTAGGGAACGGATAATAGGGTTCACCTTCACTGCAGGGGAACTCTTTTAATATGGTGGTCATCTTATGTTCCTGCCAGGTTAATTGTTTAAATTCCGTAATTCTGGTAAAGTCATAATCGTTGGGATAATTTACAACCGGTGCAGGCTGGTATTCCTCTTTGTTAAAGGTTTCAAAGACGAAATCGATACTGCGGTATTCCATTTTTCCATATTTAAAATCATAAAAATAGTCTGTCGGACCGGTATAAATCAGTTTCTCGTATTCCAGCTCGTTTATGACTTCTTTATAATCTGTATTTAACAAAATCTTAATATTTGGATTCGCAGCCATCTTCTCACACATTTTGGTATAACCGAATTTTGGCATTCCCTGATAGCGGTCATTAAAATATCGGGTGTCCCGGTTGAGACGGATGGGAATCCGGGATATAACAGATGTATCGATTTCTCCGGGGTCAATGCCCCATTGTTTTTTTGTATAGGTTTCAAATATCTTCTTGTATATATCCTCTCCAACTTTACTCAGTGCCACATCTTTGCTGGTTTTAATTTCATCTATGGGAATCGCCTGTTTTTTCAGGAAATCCTCCACCTCTTCACAGGATAAATTCAGATTATAGAGTTTGTTAATGGTTTCCACGGTTATGGGCATGGGAATCAGATTCCCGTCCACATACGTAAGTACTCTGTGCCAGAAATCATTCCATGGGGTAAAACTGCTTAAATACTGATAAACTTCCCGGTCATTGGTATGAAAAATATGGGGACCGTAATTATGAATTAAGATACCCTCTTCATTATAAGAGTCATATACATTTCCGCCGATATGACTCCTCTTTTCGATGATGAGTACCTTCTCATTTAAAACATTGGCAATCCGTTCCGCTACGGTCAAACCCGCCAGTCCTGCTCCGACGACGATATACTTGTACTTCATAATAATCTCCTTTGATCCTATATACTTTTTCACTTAAATAATTTGCAAAGCTGCTTACGTTTTTCGATTTTTATAAATGCACTGCTTCCTGCCGGAATAAAACCGTCCAAATCCCCACCTGCCGGTATAAAACCTTCCAAATCCAAATCTGCCGGCATTGACCAAAAACCTAGCCGGAGCAATTATTTTACAGAATATTATAGATGTCTTCCGTCAATATTTGTGATAACTGCTCTCTGGTCGGAGTATTGTAAGTCACTAAACGGTTTGCCTGATTCACTACAATTGTCTCAAATACATTTCGAATTCCTCTGGCATTACCAAACTCTTCCCGTTCTTTTTCTTCCATCTGATCGAGCCTGTTTCTTACTGCAGCCAGTGCTTCCTCCTCTATGGTAAGGCCTGCTTTTTGGGCCATGGCTTTCAATATCTGTATCAGTTCTTCCCTGGTATAATCGGTAAACTCAATAAATTTATTAAATCTGGAAATCAATCCGGTATTTGATTTAAGAAACTGCTGCATCTCACTTCGATATCCGGCTACGATCACAACAAGATTATCCCTGTGGTCTTCCATCATTTTCACTAACGTATCGATGGCTTCGGCGCCAAAATCATTGTTTCCGGTACTCCCAGCAAGGGAATATGCCTCATCAATAAAGAGCACTCCTCCAAGGGCTCTCTCGACTACTTCCTTTACTTTCAGGGCAGTCTGACCCACAAAGCCTGCTACCAGGCCGGATCGGTCTGTCTCAACCAGATTACCTTCTGAGAGTATACCTAATTCCTTATAAATCCTGGCTACCAGTCTGGCTACCGTTGTTTTTCCGGTACCCGGATTTCCGGTATAAACCATATGGTACGACATGTCCATGACAGGCATATCGTATTCTTCCCGAAGCTTTCTGACTCTGATCAGATTGATTAGTGAATTGATTTCACTTTTTACAGAATCCAGACCAATCAAGCTAAACAGCTCAGACAGGCACTCCTCCAGTTTATCTTTTTCCAATTCCTGAGCTGACACTTGGGCTTGTCCGGTTTCACTTGCTTGTGCATCCGGCAGATTCTCCGATACCGCAAGAGATTCTTTCCTGCTTTCCGCTCTTATAGAAACCGTATCAGCCGTATCCGGAATTTCCCGGATATTTATCTTGCTTCTATCCCTGTGCAGAATATATTTATCCTTATATTTTTCAAAATCACCATTTGCGGTTAACTGCATTGCATTGCTGAATTCCAGTTCTTCACAACTGATTTTACGAAATACATATCTTTCATCCACTACATAATTTATTCTATCATTTCCCTTTATAAACGCACTGACCTGCCGGTAATAACCAAGTATAAAGGCAGTCAGTTTCACATTTTTGGAGTCGTTTATATAAGACATAGCTAAAAGTATATTTAAGAGTGCGTCAAAAAACATACCGCCGATACAGGTAGCTTTCTCAATATCCCGCAGACTTAATAACTGCAGTAAAATAGGCGGCGCTTTTAATACTCTCTGTGCCTGCTCCGCAATCTTATAATCCTCTTCTAAAGTCATACCAATCATATTATACTGCGGTATGTCCGCTATATACTCTCGTTCCTCCTGGTTAAAACAACCGCAGGATACCGCCAGTTGTACCAAAACCGCCTGCAGATACAGATCCAGCATCTCCTGTATGGGCCGTCTAAGCACAGATTCCGGTTTTTCCCAGTATCCTTCCTGCTCAAGCAGGTCACAATATTTTGCTAAGGTATTATAATTGTCCTTGCCAATCTGAAAAAGCTTCGCTTTTGAATAACCCTGGCTCATTATGACTCTCCTTCCTTTTAAGGTGCCTCAGGAAATTATAAGGAACGATCTTATTATACTATATATTTCCATAAATAAAAAGAGTATGTTGGGAAAAGCAATTTTAATTCCTTGGGAAATAGTGCCCATTCCTACAGCGTTCCCATATCAAAAAAATTAATACGCCTGGCCAATAAGGGGTTCTCCTTAAGTATACCGTCCAGTTCCTGGCCGGTTAAGCTTTTGGCGGCTTCATTGGCTTTCATTAATACCGAAGCATCATTATAGATATCACCAATACGGAATTCCATGTCACCGCTCTGCCTGATGCCAAACATATCTCCGGGACCTCTTAACTTTAAATCCTCCCCTGCAATATAAAAGCCATCATTGGACCGGTTTAAAATATCCAGTCTTTCTCTGGTTTCCCTGGAGCCGGAACCACTGACTAAAATACAGTAGGACTGGTGACTTCCTCTTCCGACCCTGCCCCTTAACTGGTGCAGCTGCGCCAGTCCGAAACGTTCCGCATTTTCTATCATCATTACTGTGGCATTTGGTACATTTACACCTACTTCTACAACTGTAGTAGATACCAGAACCTGTATCTCCCCGTTAGAAAAACGCTCCATAATATCATTTTTTTCTTTCGGCTTCATTTTCCCGTGAAGATATTCCACTGTGATTTCCGGTGGCATAGCCTCCTTCAGCTTTTCCGTGTATTCTAAAACATTTTCCGCCTCAATGGTTTCACTTTCATCTACCATGGGGCATATGACATAAGCCTGTCTTCCGTCGCTTACCTCCTTCGCTATAAAACGGTAAGCTGTGGGCCGGTAACCGGTATCTACCACACAGTTCTTAATGGGAAGCCGGTTAGCCGGTAATTCATCTACCACCGAGATATCCAGGTCCCCGTACAGGATAATAGCCAGGGTCCTTGGTATTGGCGTTGCACTCATAACAAGTATATGTGGATGATCGCCCTTATCAGAGAGGGATTCCCGCTGCCTTACTCCAAAACGGTGCTGCTCGTCCGTAATGGCCAGTGCCAGCCTGTCATATTCTACTTTCTCCTGAATCAAGGCATGCGTACCTATAATAATATCAGCCTCATGATTTTTTATTTTTTCATAAGCCTTCTTTTTTTCGGAAGCAGTCATAGAACCCACTAACAAAACAGTACGAATTCCATACTCTGTAAACATACCGGTTATGGATTCATGATGCTGCTTCGCCAAAACTTCCGTAGGTACCATAAGACTGCCCTGGTAACCGTTTAAAGCTGTCATCAGCAGTGCAAGGGCTGCCAGAATGGTTTTCCCCGAACCAACATCCCCCTGGATCAGCCGGTTCATGGCATGGCAGCCGGTAAGATCTTTCTTGATCTCCTGCCAAACCTTGGTCTGGGCTTTTGTAAGCTCATACGGCAATTCACTAATAAACCGGCTGCAGGCTTCCATTTCTGCTATGTTAAAATCATTGGTCCAGACCTTCTTTTTTTCTTTTAAGGCCTGAAGTGCCAAGGTGAATTGGAAAAACTCATCAAAGACCAGCCGGTTTCTGGCCTCTGACATGGTTTCCCGGCTCTTGGGAAAGTGGATTTCAGTAAGAGCATGTTTATAGGAAATCAAATTATAATCTTTGATGATCCGTTTCGGCATATAATCTCCGGATAAGTCCAACTGGTCCAGTGCAGTTTTTACAGCTTTAGAGATCGTATGGCTGGTTATTCCTGACGTAAGTGTATAAACCGGCTGCAATACATTCATTTTAATCCGGTATTCTTCCCTGGTATAGATACCCGGCTGTTCAATTACCAGTACGCCGTTTTTCCTTACTACCTTGCCACGGAATATGAAATGATATCCCATGCGGAGTTTATTTTTTAAAAAAGGCATATTAAACCAGCTTAAGTTAAGCATTCCACTGGTATCTTTAACGCGGCAGGCCAAAATTTTCAGATTACGCACCTGCTTGGCTTGTACCGTCGTAATAACGGAGGCTTCTATGGAAACTATCTTACCTTCCGTAATTTCTGTGATTGGTATCGGCCCTTCAAATACATCGTAAGCCCTGGGATAATGTCTGATAATATCTTCAACGGTATGGAGCCCCATTTTATTAAAATCACGTTCTGTTTTCTCGCCAATCCCTTTTATTGTCCTAAGGGGATCTGCATAACTCATTAACCTGCTGTCTTTCATAGAATACCCTTTGCCTACACCTCTGCTCACAGGGGTGTTATTTGCCACAGAATATAATGTAAAACAAGTTTCACATGTGAAAGAATATAAATGCGGCATTCCTTTCTTTTATATTTTTTTAGTAGGATTCGAGTGTTGAAAGGTCAATTTTGTGTTTTGAATGAATACGAGCGTATATATAAAATACATGTAGAGAGACCTTTTGACACCCGAATCTTAGTAGGTAATTGCGAAACACCAAAATTATACTCGCATCCTAATCACATAAATAAAAAAAGAGCCTTCGCTTATGCCGGCTGCCGGCATACTGCTCTGGATGAAAAAGTTAATAACTGTCCATTCAGAGAGCTTTTCTAAGCCCGAAGATTCTTTTATTATTCTGACGGTTAACGTACAGGATTATTCTACCGACAGAACATAGTAGTAAATCGGCTGTCCGCCAAAATGTACTTCCACATCCAGGTCCGGATATTCATCCCTGATAAGGTCTGCCAGCTGGCCGGCAATTTCTTCTGTAATATCCGCACCGTAATACAAGCTGATTAATTCCGAATCCTCATCTGCTAATCCTTTAATTAAATTGAGTGTAGTTTCCGTAATATCCGTACCCACAGAGAGTATGGTCTTATCATCAAGTCCCATAATATTGCCCTGTTTTATTTCTTTTCCGTCAATATTGGTATCTCTGACCGCATAAGTTACCTGACCGCTTTTTACCTTTTTCATCTCTTCGGTCATCCGTTTTTCATTCTCTTCCACCGATTTGTCATGAACATAGTTAATGATGGAGGTTATACCCTGCGGTATGGTTTTAGACGGAATAACTACTATCTTCTTATCCTCAGTCAAATCCTTGGCCTGCTGGGCAGCCAAAATAATGTTACTGTTGTTGGGGAATATGAATATAGTTTCTGCGTTCACCTGATCAATTGCGGTTAACATATCCTCCGTACTTGGATTCATGGTCTGTCCGCCGGAGATAATATAATCTACGCCAAGGCCTTTAAAAATATCGTTAATACCATCACCGATAGATACCGAAATAAAACCGACTTCTTTTTTCGCAGTGGTAACCGCTGCTTCTTTCTGCTTTTTACCTTCAACCTGTCCTGCTAATTTTTCCGCATCCTTGATCAAACGTTCCGTATGTTCTTCTCTCATATTGTCGATTTTCATTTTTGACAAGGAACCATAGGTTAAGGCACGCTGAATGGCAAGTCCGGGATCATTGGTATGTACATGAACCTTGACAATGTCATCATCTGCCACAACCACTAAGGAATCACCTATGGATTCCAGATAAGCTTTAAAATTCTGTTCAGTATCCAGGTTAAATTCTTTCTCCAGTACGATAATAAATTCCGTACAATAACCGAATTTTATGTCAGCTGTATCTATATTTTCATAATTAATAGCAGCTTCTGAATTTAACTTAACAACCGGAGCGGCTTCAAAATCCACTTCTTTTCCAAGCATAACATCATAAGCACCTTTCACGATTTCCAAGAGGCCCTGTCCGCCGGAGTCAACTACACCTGCTTCTTTTAAAACCGGTAACAGTTCCGGCGTATGAGCAAGCACTTCTTCCATGTGTTTTATTACTTCCCGTCCGAAATATACCAAATCTTCTGTTTCGGTTACAAGCTGGGCTGCCTTTTCCGCGCCGCCTCTGGCTACGGTAAGAATCGTACCTTCCTTAGGCTTCATTACAGCTTTATATGCGGTTTCCACTGCTTTTTGAAAGGCATTGGCCATGATGGTTACATTTATTTCATTAAAGTCCTTAATTTCCTTGGTAAATCCTCTGAATAACTGGGATAGGATAACACCGGAGTTACCCCTGGCACCCCGTAAGGAACCACTGGAAATAGCTTTTGCAAGCCCTTCGATGGTCGGATTCTCCATCTGGCTGACTTCCTTTGCCGCGGACATAATAGTCAAGGTCATATTAGTACCGGTGTCTCCATCCGGTACAGGAAATACATTCAATTCATTGATATATTCTTTCTTACTTTCAATGCTCTTAGCTCCTCCCAAAAACATCTTCTTAAGAGTTAAAGCATCTATTGTCTTAATAACCACAAGTTTGTTCCTCCTTAAATGTAATACGTCCTTTAGTCTATGACTCTTACGCCTTCGACAAATATATTAATTTTAACAACTTCCATTCCGGTAAATTCCTCAACCTTGTATTTTACATTGCTGATCAGATTTTCAGCAACCGCTGAGATACTTACACCATAGGATACAATAATATGCAGATCAATTATTATCTTGTTATTGTCTACTGTAATATTTACGCCATGACTGAGACTTTCACGCTTTAAGAGCTTTACAAGACCGTCCTTTACACTGATAGATGCCATTCCCACAACTCCAAAACACTCGACTGCAGAAGAACCGGCATATTTAGCCAATACGTCATTATCTATTGAAACTTCACCGATTTGTGTATTCATGTGCCCTTTCATAGGAACCCTCCAATTCTTTTAATTGTCCACATATGGAGTAGTCATAAAATACTACTGCTTATATGCTTCCATTCATTACTATTATACCCTTTTTTTTAATAAAATGGAATACTTATTTTAAATTCTACATTTTCTATATTATAAAGGTCATTTTCTTTTATATTATTCCACCATTTACCATTTTTATAATTTTAACCTGATTTTCACCCTTTTCAAAGCTTTTACTATAAAAATTTTATTTGTGAAATAAAGAAAAAATCCAAAGCATATATTGTTATTATAATTAACGGATTTTTAACCGGTATGTATTAAACTGTTATAAAATGATTGCCAATTACCGCAAGGATAACAGACGGAATTAATTCATCCTGATTATAGGTGCTGAAAAATGCACAGATGGGAGTCAATATGAAAAGAATGATTGGTTTTATACTATTCTGGGTTGCTATCGGCATGACTATCATGCTGTTTATTACCAACGGCATTTTGGCAGTCTGCATTATTATCCTTTTTTTAGTTCTAGGATATAATCTGTTTACTTCCTGCTGATACCAAAAAAACCTGTCTCAAAACTTCAAGCCACTGCCTTTCTGGTAGGATCAATAAAATCCTATACACTAAGGCTGATGACGTTAAGTTCTGGGACAGGTTTTTTCATAAAATTTCTTAAAATTATGCTCTTTCTACTTTACCGGATCTGAGACATGAAGTACATACATAAGTCTTCTTTGCTGCACCGTTAACGATAATTTTAACAGATTTTACATTTGCTTTCCACATCTTGTTAGATCTTCTATGAGAATGACTCACAGCATTTCCAAAGTGAGCACTTTTTTCACAAATTGCACATTTAGCCATTTAAAGCACCTCCCTAGGTTTATTTTAAGTCGCACGACCTGCAAACAAATCTATTTTAGCAGAATAAGACAGATATTGCAAGATAAATTTTAAACTTTTGTAAGTAACCAAACAATTTAGTCATTACTGTATGTTTTTGAGTTTAAAACATCATTTACCTTATCCGTCACATCTTCCTCTTTCTCTTTGTCCTTTTTAAATTTGTTAATAAATTCCGGCACCATATCCAAAATCTTTGTAATGCTATCCTGGTTCTTAACATTCACCAGCTTGGCAGTTCCGTCCTTTATTACTAATACGGCACTGGGAGTCATCTTTCCGCCCATACCGCCGCCGGCATTATTTTTGCTGGTATCTTTTGAGAACGCACCGGCTCCCACACCAAAGCTTACATCAACAAGGGGCAGGATAATGGTTCCATCGTCAAACTTAACCGCATCTCCAACCACAGTCTTCGTGGTTATAAAACTATCCATTCCTTTAAATAATGATTCTACCGTCGAATTGAAATTATTTTCACCCATTATAAATCCTCCTTAAGAGTTTTAAAGTTTTTCAGTAAGTTTCTAAAATTCTTATCCAAAACAAGCTGTATACCTATTATTAGTAATGTGAATAATCTTATTCTTCCTGCACAGTCCAGGTTACCTTTTAATATCTCTTCTTCAAAATTCGGAATAATCCGTACGGACTTTCCGTAGAAACTGTAAAACACCGCTAATACACCCAATGCCTGTCCCGTAGTACATGGATCTCCGGTTCCGAATTCCACTTCAGCCTTTAATCTGGTTGGGCGGACATGCTTAAGTATTCTTTTAATGGTTACAAACGATTTTGACAACGCTTTTTTATTATCGTCTTCATTTAAAAATTCTTTAATCTTGTCCCATTTTCCGATAAGCTCCTGTGCTTTGTGCCACAGCTTACGTATATTGTCCAGCAGATTACGCAATCGGTTTCTTATGTTGAGAAAGAACTCCCTGATTTTAAGAAAGAATTCTTTAATCCTTGCAAATATGCTTTTTTTAGGTTCTTCTAACTCATCCTCATTCAAATCATACTCAAAGTCATCGCTGGTATAACTGCTTGGTATCTCCGCTGCCTTTAGCTCAGGTTCTCTTTCATATTTGCCAGGCCAGGCTATTATTTCAGCGCTATTGAGCTCACCTTTGTTCTGTTTTCTCTCCTTAGCAGCCTCTGTATTCTCTACTCTGCTTTCCGGATGGAGCGCTATATTTTCGCTTTTGATATCTTCGGCTTCCTTTTTTACTACAGTTTCCTTGTATTCTTCGGCTTCCTTATATTCTTTGGCTTCCTTTTTTTCAACAAGTCTCTTTGCAGGTTTTTGAGGCGGTTTCGTCATTCTTTTTTTAGGACTCTGCTTTTTTTCTCTTGGATTGGAACTGTCATAAAATATTTTACCAAATAACCGAAGCCTTATGATAAGCTGTTCATCCAGATAAGTTACCCGGATATAAAGCAGGCGGAACAGCCAGCTTACCTTTCCTTCAGCCCTTAATTCATTTAGATTATCGGCCCTGATTCCATACCGGATCGGAACAAATAATACAAGCAGTATGAGAAAAATCAATAATCCCAATATGGAGGCAAGAAGGATTCCGATTATTTTTAAAAGGACTAAAACAATATGGAGCATAGATTCCTGGTTTCCTCCTTCTGGTACTCTTGCTTAAACTAAGCTAAAAAATATTCCCTGACCCGGAAATTCCCGGTTTCGTTATATATTTCTACCAGCATATCCTTTACCAGCAGTTTAGCCTGTCCCCTGGAACCAGCCAGTCCTAGTACCGTTATTTCCTGCTTTGTATAATACGGAAATAGTAATTCATTGGCATTGATAATATCAAACAGATTAAGGGAATTCGCTGAGAAGGTTATACAGTATACCTCAAAGGTTATTTCGCCTTTCTCAATGGCGTTCATGGTTCTGATCTTTTTCTTCTGTTTGAAATCACTACTGAAATATAGTTTCGCCGCCCATTTTATCATAGTATCAGCACCTGTCTTCCACAAAAATCCCAGTTTTAATATAAGTATACGCATAAAACAATGGTCATTAAAATCCTGGAATTACAATATTTACACAATTTTTCCTATGCCATATTCCATTATACCACAATTTTACATAAAAAATACAGAACTAATTCTCATAAAATGACTTTATAATATTAACACAGGCAATTTTTTCCGCCAGATCATGACATTGATCTAAAGTCCCTTTGATATAGTCCCTGACATCCTGAGAAGAATCAAAGAAAACAGGCATTTTGTTAATGGTATTGGCCATCATTGCCCTGTTTACATATTTTGAATTATTTTTAAATTCTTCCGTTAATTTGAGAATTAAATCATCTCTGACCTTCATCAGATAAGCCTCATCTACCTTCTGTTCGTTAATAACCTGATCCTGTTCTACAAAAAGGCTGCTGCCAAGCAGGTTCTGGGCAGTATTTAGGCAATTGTAAAGGTGTCCCAGCATCAGGCTGTCCACCAGTTTAACATGATTAGACTTAATATCGAAGAAATAAGCCTCCAGTATAACAAACTCCTCGGCTATCAATTCCTGTTTGCCTTCGGTATTTTTAAGCATATCCTCTTCTTCCTGACCTAACGTAAGTCTTTTATCGGCAGTAAAGTGTCCGTTTACCGCTTCCATGAGTTTCTTACAGTTTTCATGATCTGCCGGCATCAGAAGGAATTTCATTTCGCCTTCCATGCTTTCGATACGATATCCTTCCATATAAGCATAAGGAGCCAGAATCAACATAACATACAGATGGTTGACACACTCTTGCAGACCGTAATAAAAGTCAACCAGGGAGTTAATCTGGTAAGCCGCCCCATCAATTTTTTCAGTAAAAGCGGTATGTTCTTCCGAAGTAAGATTCTTATAGTCCAGTTCTTCCAACTCTTTCTTTAAGGAAAACAGTTCCGGATATGCGGTGTCCATCTCTTCCTGTTCATATAGCATTGCACCGGTTTTAATCATGTATAGATAACTGTCAAGAGTGGAACGGTCAGCACCTTTATAAATTGAAAGGCTGTCTCTGACAAGGTCAAGATATCTGGCTTTTGTCAGTCTCACCGGCAGCTGGCCTATGACTTCCTTGATTTTCTCATTGATTATTACATTATCCTTGGTGTCAAAAATGTAGCTCATAACCTGAGTTAGAAATTCCTCATCGTCAATGTCAGTAAGATCAGTACGGAACTTATATTCCGTACGGTTAAATATATATTCAAACACCTGGAAAATATCGGTATAAGCCGTCAGTATCTTCATCCGGTTTATAATGCGGCTGCGGATTGCATCCAGACCTTTTATGCTTTCTTCCATTCTATCTCCGGTAAAACTGTTTGATAGAACTTCATTAAGAATCCGGTTCATATCCCCAAGGAGCTTTTCTTCCTCCTCTGAGCGTTCTTCGCCGGACTCAACATAATTTTCATAAAAAGTATAATAATGCATCGTAAATTTCAACTCCGCATACTGATCATATAACGTAACCAAACGATTAAAAAACTGTGGTATATTTGAATCCAGATTTTCTCCCTTTTGTATCTCTTTGCAGATTAACTTCATGTTCTTGCTCATAATGTCTGTTTCCTCCAACTAACTATACTGCCTTTTATTTATTAATCCATGAAGAACAAATAGTCCACATACTGTTAACATGAAGTATGAATATGAATTGATTGAAATGTTCTTCAAATTAGTATTTAATATTATATCAGTAAATTCTTTAATAAACCAGCAATTTGGTATAAATTTCGAAATATTTAATATATTCTTACCTAAAAATCCTTCTATTAATGGTACAAATCCAAAGAATCCAAAGATAAGGACAGAAGCAATCCCTATCGTTTGATATTTTTCTGTGGTACCGGCTAATTTAGCAAGAAGCCCAAACCATAATACCATAACCACCGCAAACAATTCGGTCACCAGGAAAATCCTCACCGCCTGTGCAGGTATAAAATCAGGAATCTGCCTGCTAAGGCTCAGGCAAATAAGCACTGCCAGAAGGCTTAAAACACTAAAAGCCGGTCCAAAATGGCTGAAATCCAATGTATAGGGTTTTAGCAGGGCTATTTTAGTCCTCTGCCGTATTCCCTGTTCCTTTTCAAAGACCATACCGGCTGTCATAACCATTGCAAGAAAAGAAAACAGCATAGCCGTAATACCCCAGACTGCTTCCAGATAGAGTATTGAATTGGGTATTTCTTTATCTTTGTCCGGCTCCGATATCTGTATCATTTTTATATCAAAGGCAAAGTCAAACTCCTGCATTGACAGAAAAAGGTCTGTATAATCCATATATTCTTCTGCCGTCAACCGCCCAAAAGTGTTACCGCCGTCTTGCTGCTTCAGAGAAGCGTACCGCCTAAAGCCCTTATATTGACATATTTTATACAGCATTTCTCCGGCCACTATGTCCGAGAGAATTTTTGCCGATTCGTCTCCTTCCAGATATTTCATAGCTATTAATTCATCGGTTTTACCTGCTCTGATCCTATCTTCATATCCGGAATTCAGAATAAAATATGCTTTAATCTCATTCTTTTGCATAAGAGCTCTTAATTCCTTTTCCGTACCCTCGTATACATACAGGGAGGGTACTTTTTGCAGATTTTTAACCAGCTCTTTTGTGCTGCTGCTCTGGTCAAGATCCAATATACCGACAGGTATACTGCTTCTGTCACCGGCATGAAAGGACAGGCTGTTAATGAGTATTAAAAAAATTAATACGGTTATAAGCATTATCATGCAGGTTATTTTATCGGCAAACATGGCTTTAAAACGGAGCAGGAAAAGATTATTCTTCATAGTTTACCTCCTCCCGCTTATACAAGAAAACTGACAAAATAAACAGTAGTATACTTCCTGCCAGGATAAGCAGAAGATACCGGTTAACCAGTTCCCTGCCGGAATTCTGCCAAATTGACAGCATAACGCGGATCAGCCAGTAATTAGGCGTAATGGCAGATAGTTTTACCATAGCCTCCGGCAAATACATTATAGGAATTATACCGCCTCCCAGGATCGATAAAAGGAAACACAGAAAATTTCCGGCTATCATATAATCACGGATTTTATAAAACAGACTGCTTAAGAATACGGAAAGACAGATATTAAAAAGAGAAGCACAAAACAATGCCAGGGGAAATCCCGGCGATATTTTACTGCCGTTTATAATTCCAGGAAGCACATAGGCACAGGAGCATAAAAGAAAGGTCACAGCGGCTGCAAACAGTATTTTCTCGCACAGCACAGTAAAAACCCCTGTTCCGGTGGTATATAAACGTTTCAGAATGCCCGTCTTTTTTTCCTGTAACATAAGAAAACCTGCATAAAGTCCGGTAAAATTAAGAATAATGGAAAGCAGGGCAAAATTATAATAAGTAAACAAATTAGCGGCAGGGAACTCACTTATTTCCTGATAATCAAAAAACTTTTCCTTGCCCAGAGCTGTAAAAATAAGGTCATAGGATATTTCGACATTGGTTTTATTAATTAAATCCTTGTTCATGCCTGCCTTTGCCATAACATCATACAAAGATGCACAATTTACTTCCACTGCCCGTATGTATTTTTCATAGCTGTCCAATATATTTTTTAGTAAAACGGATTTGGTTACATCTTTCGTGCTGATTAATACCTTAACCGGAAGATGATTCATAACAATCATATTCTCGGCAAATCCTTTTGGTATCTGCAAAAACAAATCCAATTCACCTTGATAAAAAGACTGTTCCAGTTCCTTGCCGGTGCCTTCCCGGATATTGATATAAGCCGCAAAACTTTCGCTTTCCCGAAAGTATTCGATGAGCATTTTGGAATAAACGGAACCATCCTCATCCGCTAATCCAAACTGAATTTTATTATCCTCCCCGTTTTTCTGGTTTGAGACATTAGAATAAGTGCTTATTATAATTATAATAAGCACTGTAATCAGTATCGCTATTCTTTTTTTATTCCGGAATAATTCCTTAATATCTTTATTCAGTAAATAAAGCACGATATTTTATCTCCTAATCACGCTTCTGTCAGTATATCAGTACTCCTGATTATTGCGAATTCCCAGGATTCTTTACATGCTCGTGGGTAAATAAATGGTCCATACAGTATTCGTAATTACCATCGCATTTTGAGCAGAAACGAAACTCCAGATTCTCATCATCCAGCTCAGTACGTCCGCACACGGCACATTTATGTCTGGTTATGGTTTTTCTGCCTTTAAATTCCACCACATTACTTCCCTTGCCGGCGTTTACCTGACGCTTGTAATTATTTTTGCGTTTCATCTCACCCGGGGATATCCGTCTGTAATTTCTGGTGGATAAGAAATAAATCAGGAAATTTCCCAAAGCAACCGCGATGGCGATTCCTACAAAATAATAGCCGCTGGAAACGTTAATGTATATTTCATAAAGTACATATGCGGCATAAATAAAGCCAAGGTATTTTACCTTAAGAGGTATAATGAAAAAGATTAAAAACTGGACATTGGGATAAAGTGCTGCAAAGGCAAAAAACATGGAACGGTTAATATAGGTTAAACCCAGATCAATACTTTGTCCTGTAAATATATAAATAATGATAACTGCAATTACATTAAATAGTAATCCGGATAAGTAATACATATTAAACCGGAAAGCTCCCCAGGCATTCTCCAGAGAGTTGCCAATCATATAATATAAATATAGTTCAATCGCCAGAAACAGTATATTGGAACTGCTGGTGGGCTGGATAATAAAAGTTATAATTCTCCATAGCTGCCCCTGCAGTACTTTATCTATATCCAGACTAAGATATACAGAATAAAAATTGGGGTTAATCAGGTTAACCAAAAATCCGGCACCATACAGACATATAATATAGAACATTAAATTATGAACTGCATATTTTCCAAATTTACGGTTAAGTTTATTCAACAGGTTCATTCAGGTTACCACTTCTTTCTTTATATTATGTCTTTGGAATTGCAAACTTTATATCCTGCTATATCAGAACAGATCTTTTTTTCTAAATACAAATGCCACAACAAAGGTTATTAAAAAAGCAACCGAGGTTACGATATAAAATCCAAGAGGTGAACCGTTTCCGGGTATCCCTCCCACATTCATTCCGAAGAAACTGGCGATCATAGTTGGTATTGCCATTACAATTGTAACCGTTGCCAGAAATTTCATTACAATATTTAAATTATTGGAAATAACCGATGCAAATGCATCCATGGTACCGCTTAAGATACCACTGTATATATTGGCCATTTCGATAGCCTGTTTATTCTCGATAATAACATCCTCAAGCAGTTCCGTATCTTCCGGATACTGTTTGATGTTTTCTATTTTTAACATTTTTTCCAAAACCACTTCATTCGCCCGCAGGGAGGTTGTAAAATACACCAGACTTTTTTCTAATTCCAATAAATCAATCAATTCACTGTTTTTTGTGGAAATATGAAGTTTATGCTCGATTTCCTCGCTTTTGCGGTCAATAATCCTTAAATACTGCAAGAAAACAGATGCATTTTTATACAGTATCTGCAGTATAAATCTGGTCTTTTTAAAGGTAAAAAATTCTCTTACCCTGCCATCCATAAAACTTTTTAATACTTTGGTTTCTTCCAGGCAGATTGTAACAATCAAATCCTTGGCAACAATAATGCCCAAAGGAATTGTAACATATCTGTCCTTATTATTTCGCTCTTCCATTGTTGGTATATCCACCAGGATAAGTGTGTACTCATCCTCCACTTCAATTCTGGATCTTTCCTCCTCATCCAATGGTGCCCTTAAATGGTCAATATCAATATGGCAGGTTTCGGAGATTTCCAAAAGCTCCGTAGCAGAGGGATTGGTCATAACAACCCAGCATCCCTGTTCAATTTCATTAATCTGACGGATTCCGTCCTCGTAAGTTTTAAATATTTCAATCATGCTTCGCTCCTTCTACTGCATAACAAGGCAGTAGATGGAATCGTCACTTCTATCTAATCTGCCTGCTGCAGTTATTTATTTTATTACTATACCGTCGGCTACTACTAGGCCCCGCGTCCATTCGGTTCACATCCTTTCACGAATCAACTATTTTGTTAGATTTTAGTATCTTACTAATTATATGTTTTATATTACCCTTTGTCAAATAAAAAACAGATTAAGATAATATATTGAATTTCGTAAGGATTTCTGAGATACTTGAAAGAGCAAGCTAACTATACTGTGACAGGAGATAATAATATGATATCAATTTTAGATAAAAATTATTTTTGTTTTACCGGAAGAATTTTGGAAATAAATGGATCGCCTTGCCTGGGATATACCAATTCCTCTCTTGAGTTTTATGTCAAGGCGTCAACCTCCGGTACAAAAATCACTGCACAAATCGGAACAAATCCTGCGGAGGAAATAGATCAGGCCAGATTAAAAGTATTTCTGGATGATTCTTCCGTTCCTGAAAATCTCTTTATACTAACAAAAGAAACTGAGGAATTTACACTGGCTCAGATAGACGATAACGAGCTTCATAAAATCACTCTGCTTAAGATAACAGAGGTTTCCAAGTCCTATGCACAAATAAATAATATAGACGTTATAAACGGTGAACTGCTTCCCCTTCCTTCCCGGATGGATAACCGCTTAAAAGCTGAATTTATCGGCGATTCCATCACCTGCGGTTATGGGGTTTACGGTGCTCCTGATGCAGAATACCATATAAAAGATGAAGACGGCACCAAGGCTTATGCCTATCTGACCGCCAAAGCCTTGGATTTAAACGCCCGATATTTCAGTGTATCAGGTTTTGGAGCGTTATTACGGTGGGACGGCGATCCGGAAGGCAATATTCCAAAAGTTTATCCCTATACCAATTATTTTTTTAATAAAACTGAAAAATATGATTTTAAAGAGTTTATCCCGGATTTATTTATTATAAACCTGGGTACGAATGATTCCTATCATTTAGAGAAAGAAGAAGTCAGAAAGGGGTTCCAGGCTAATTATATCTGGTTGCTGAAATTTATTAAATCCTATGCCCCTGACAGTAAAATCTTATGTATCTGCGGTACCATGTGCACCAATGCTTTTCAATACATAGAAAAAGCAGTTAATCAGGCAAAAGCGGAGGGACTGGCGGAGCTTTATATTATGGAATTTCCTTATCACGATATAATTAATGACGGTATGGCAGGCGGACACCCCACCATAACAACCCACAGAAAAAATGCAGACCAGCTCATCGGTAAAATAAAAGAAATTCTTTCTTAATCAACCCTGACACTTACTTTGCATGCTTATATTCCTTTCAATGCTTATATATCTTTCAATGCTTATATATCTTTCAATGCTTATATATCTTTCAAAGATAATATACCTTTCAAAAGGATCAGGGAAGAGCTGCCCGGCTCTTCTTTCCTGATCCTCATTTTTATTTTCTATTCGGTTTATAGTCTGGTTACATGTCATAAATAGGTATCTGGATCGTCATACCAGGGGTTAAAGTCGTTCCGTTCATGTTATTAAATTCCAGTACATCTTCTAAATCAATGCCATACTGGTCTAATATTGCCTGCAAAGATGCTTCGTCTTGTACGACATAGGTTACCGAATCATGAAAAGCCGAAGGATTCATAACCGGAATACACAATTCATCTCCAATCTGCAGGTTATATATGTCCACATACGGATTCGCTCTTAAAATCAGGGCAACCGGGATATTATAGCTTCTGCTTATATTATACAGCGTATCTCCCCGCTTAATATTATAGATCATACAAGAATAATCACTGTAGTTGTTCATAGATACCAACTTTCTTAAAGCGTGATAGCACCGATATACTATCTGCTTTGATTCAATTTACCACATTATATTCATATTATTATAGAGAAGTTCCATTTTGTGCATATCCGCCGGTAAACATTTAAAGTTACAATGTGTACATTTTTGGTATTTCGTCATATTATGTAAATGTTCACTTAAATCTAGCTCCCATGGCATAAATCACCTGCTGGCAGATGATTTACTGCTTCAAATCAGGGTGTGAAATGTATTATTTCAAACTAACGCCCATTTCTTTCGGGCATAGATCGTGAAGAATAGCCTCTTTTGCTATTCTTCTAATGACTCGCATGCATTTCGCGAGGCATTTCACACTACAACACTGCTTCAGGATATAATGAGTAAGGATTACAACTATTTTAAATTTGGTACTAAAATCTTTTGTTGAACTTACTTGACATGTGTCGTATAATACTACATGATATCGATTTAATAATGACATGTAAATCTATTACAATTGATTAAGATACGAATATTTTATATTGTATAAGCATCTATAGTAAATATCAGTTTATATTAACGCATATCCGGCAAATTAGCCGGCAAAGACACACCTGTAATCCCATCCTCTCTGATTGTTCTCTTCTTTGAATGATTCAGGTTTCATTAAATTAAGGAGGTAAGCCGTTTAGGCGAAAATTATGATAGATAATAAAACTATAACTTTAGGAATTGATATAGGCTCAACAACTGTTAAAATTGCCTTGCTCGGCCAGAATAATGAAATACTCTACT